>NZ_JBIBHU010000015.1:0-215199 GCF_042957205.1 Kitasatospora sp. NPDC008115
GTGCCGGGGGTTCGGGGTTAATTTGGGTGGGGGTTACCGGGTGGCCGCTGGTGGTGGTGTAAAACCCCACTTACCCCTCGGGTTTTTGGGCCCGGGGCGGCGGGGGGGCCCCCCGGGCCCCGGGGGGCCCGGGCGGCGCACCACCGAAGGAGGAGATCCCCCATGGACGGCAGGCTGCACTCCTGGGACCTGTCCACCGGCGTCGACGGCCCGGGCACGCGCTTCGTCGCCTTCCTGGCCGGCTGCCCGCTGCGCTGCCAGTACTGCCACAACCCCGACACCCGCTACCTGGCCGACGGCCGCCCGGTCACCGCCGACGAGGTCGTCCGGGAGGCGGCCAAGTACACCTCCTTCATCCGCGCCTCCGGCGGCGGCGCGACCGTCAGCGGCGGCGAGCCGCTGCTCCAGCCCGGCCTCACCGGTGAACTCCTGCACCGGTTCAAGCACGAACTGGGGCTGCACACCGCCCTGGACACCTCCGGCCACCTCGGCGCCAAGGCCGATGACGCCCTGCTGGCGGACACCGATCTGGTGCTGCTCGACATCAAGTCCTGGGACCGCGCGCTGTACCGCCGGGTGACCGGCCGCGGCCTCTCCCCCACCCTGGACTTCGCCCGGCGGCTGGCCGGCCTCGGCACCGAGGTCCACGTCCGCTTCGTCCTCGTCCCCGGCCTGACCGACCCCGCCGCGAACGTCGAGGGCGTCGCCGCCTTCGCCGCCTCGCTCGGCAACGTCACCCGCGTCGACGTGCTGCCCTTCCACAAGCTCGGCGCCGCCAAGTGGAGCGCCCTCGGGCTCGACTTCCCGCTCGCCGCCACCCCGGTGCCGACCGCCGGGCAGACCGCCGCGGCCCGCGCCGTGTTCACCGCCCACGGCCTGTACACCGTCTGACGGCGGCCGGTGGGCCCGACGGACCGCGTCGGGCCCACCGGCGTTCCGTCACCTGCTGGTCAGCGAGCGGACGTAGACCTGCCACCCGTAGGAGCCGGGGGTGCCCGGGAAGAGGTTGGTGCTGCTGTCGTCGAACAGGACCGTGCGGCCGTTGTCGGTGACGAACGGGCGGTGGGCGGCGCCGTCCTGCGGGGAGCCGTCGTGGGCCGTGGTGAGGAGTTCGGTGCGGCCGGTGGCCAGGTTCTGGCGGTGGAGGTCGTAGCGCGCCTGGCTGGCATTGATGATCGTGTCGGAGCAGCCTCCGGAGAAGTAGATCCACCGGTCGTCGGCGGTGACGGCCGCCGAGGAGTCGGCCCAGCAGATCGCGTCCGGGTTGGCGGAGGTCCTGATGGCGGTCACCCGGCCGGTCCGCAGGTCGTGGACGAAGAGCTCGGTGCGGGACTTGCCGCGCGGCAGCGGGGGCGCGCCGAGGGCGTAGACGGCGTAGCGGCCGTCGGGGCTGAAGCGCAGGACCGGGTCCGCCGCCCCCGGTGTGCCGTCGGCCGCGAGGCCGGCGACGACGGTGGTGGCGCGGTCCAGGTCGGTGGCGTAGAGGGTGGTGAAGCGCGGCCGGAGCAGGCCCGCCGCGCCCTCGGGCGGCGCCGGGAGGAGGTTGCCGGCCTTGGAGCCGAAGCCGACCTTCCGGCCGTCCGCGCTGATCGTCGGATTGTCCGAGTCCGCGTCGGCGGGCTGCCCGTCCGCTCCGACGCTGACCAGGCGGGTGGCACCGGTGATCCGGTCGGTGACGTAGATGTTCCGGGTGTCCGGGTTCGCCGGGGCGCCCGGCACCACGTCGGCGCGGGAGGACATGTAGACGACGCGCCGGCCGTCCGCGCTGATGGCCGGGTGGTAGGAGCCGTTGTCGCGGCCCTCGCCGCTCGCCGTGCCGGTGGTGAGGGCCCGGGTGCGGTTCCTGACGCGGTCGCGGACGTACACGTTGTACACGCCGTCGACCGCGGCGGAGAACACGATGTAGCGGCCGTCGCCGCTGAACCCCGCCCGCTCGTCGACCGTGGCCAGCGGGGTGCCGTCGTCGGCCCGGCTGACGAGTTCGGTCCGCCCGGTGCGCAGGTCGCGGACGTACAGGCCGTAGGCGAGGCCCGCGGTGCCCGGCACCAGGTTGGTCGCGGACGAGCCGAACAGCGCGTAGCGGCCGTTGCCGCTGAGGCCGAAGCCCTCGGACCCCTGGTCGGCCCGGGCGCCGTCCACGCCCAGGTCGACCTGGGCGATCGGGCCCCACGCGGGGGCGGCCTGGGCCGGTGCGGCGGTCGCGGCGAGGGCCGCCGCCACCGCGAGTACGCAGGCGGCGCGGGCGACTCGGCGGGTGCGGCGGGTTGTTCGGATTGCCGGTCGATGCATGGTGAAGCGTCCTCCCCTGGTCATCGGTCGGCCCGCCCCCATGCTCCCCGGGCCGGCGGGCCCGGGGAGAGCCAAGCGCCGACACCGCCGTCGGTCAACAGTACGGACGGCCGGACTACGGGCGGCCATCACTCTTTCGGGTGGCCCGCGCGCGGGTCCCCGCCCGGACCGTACGGGGTGGCGCGTACAACGTCCGTGTACCGCTCACCCCTTCTGCGTAGGACGGACAGCACCGATGACCCTGGACTCCGGTCTCTACAGGATCCGCAACGCCGGACAGCCCGTCGGCCGCGCCAGGACCGAGGTGTTCGACCTGTCGCCCAAGGCCGTGTTCGCCAGGACCGACGACGAGGACGCGATCTGGATCGCCGAGGCGCTGCCCGGCGGGCGCCACAGGCTGTACGCCAAGCGCGCCCCCACCGGGGTCGAGAACAACGAGCCGGCCGGGCCGCTGGTCGCCCTGCTCGTCCAGCAGGAGTACGCCGAGGAGTGGGAGCTGACCCCCGTCGACGGCACCGCGGACGGCTACGAGGTCCGCTCGCGCCGGGGCGTGGTGTGGCTCGCCCCGGCCGACGGCGAGCACGGCCGGATCGAGGTGCTGCCCGCCCTCGACAACCTCGACCGCTCCACCTTCGTGTTCGAGCGCGTCGACCGGTAGCCCCGCGGGCCGCGCCGTGGACCACCGCGCCGCTACCCGAGCGCGAGCATCGCGTCGGCGATTGTGCCCACCGCCGCATCGGGGAGCGCGGTGGCGGCCTCCTCCAGGACGAGCAGCCGTGCCCCGGGGATCTCGCGCGCGATCGCCTCGCCGTTGCCGACGGGGAAGAACCGGTCGCGGCGGCCGTGGACGACCAGCGTGGGGACCGCGATCCCGGGCAGGCGCTCGCGCCAGCGGGGTTCGCAGTCGAGCCTGGAGAACACCATGCGCAGCTGGTTGGCCGTCTGGAGCGGGGGTGTGGTGCCCGGAGTGCGGTCCCAGATCCGCGCGGCGAGTGCGCGGGCGGCGCCGGGGTCGTCACCGAGGATCTCCGCACCGGCGGCGGCGAACTCCGCCACCGCCTCGCGGTCGCTCCAATCGGGCGTCGGACGCGCGAACAGCCGGCTCATCGTCGCCTGGTCATGGCCGGGGAGGTCGTCGTCGGGCGGGCCGGGGGCCACCGCGCGGGTGCCGGCCAGGGTGAGCGCCGAGAAGGCGCGCGGATGGTCGAGCGCGGCCACCTGGGCGACCATCCCGCTGACACCGATCCCCGCGAGGTGCGCGGGTCCCCCGCCGAGCGCGGCGGCAAGGGCCGCCGCGTCGGCGGCGAGGTCGCGCAGGGTGTAGCCGGGCGCCTCCGGATCCGCGGTGGTCGACTCCCCGCTGTCGCGCAGGTCGTAGCGCACCACCCGGCGCCCGCCGGCGGCGAGGCGCTCGCAGAGCGCGTCGGGCCAGGAGAGCATCGTCGTCCCGCCCGCGAGCAGGACGAGCGGCGCGTCGTCGTCACCGAACGACTCGACGCCCATGGAGATTCCATTGGCGCTGATGGTCGAGATCACGCTTCGCTGCTCTCAATTCTGGTCGGCTGCTTGACGGTTACGGCCGGGGCCTCAGCGTACTGGACCCGGGTGGCGGCCCCGTCCGCACCCGGTGACGGGGCCCTCGGGTCGCGCGGGATCGGGACGCGGGGTCTGGAGGTTCGCCGGTCCGTCAGTGCGGGATCACCCAGTCCGGCCGCCAGGTGCCGGGGGCGTCGTGGCCGGGTGAGGTGGCGGCGAGGTGGTCGCGGAGGGCGGTGAGGGCCGGGTGGGGGTTGTCGCGGTGCCAGAGCAGGGCGTGCGGGTAGACGGGCGCGGGGTCGGTCACCGGGATCAGGCGCAGGCCGTGGCCGGCGGGCCAGACCAGGCGGGTGAGGCCGCCCATGAAGGTGGCCAGCGCCGGGGTGTCGGCGACGGTGTCGAGGAGGGCGTCGGAGCCGAAGTTGGGGCCGGTCGCCTCGATGGTGAGGCCGAACCCGGCGACCAGGTCGTCGTAGTAGGCGGCCCACTCGGAGCCGGGGAGCATGCCGGGCATCCAGATCCGGTGGCCGGCCAGCTGGGCGACGGTCACCGACCTGGCGTCCGCCAGCGCGTGGCCGGGGCCGGTGAGGAGGTGGAGGGGCTCGTCGGCCACCCGGACGCACGCGATGTCCTCGGGCAGCGGCCGGCCGGGCATGACGACGGCCCGGAAGGAGGCGTCGATCGTCCCGGCACGGACGGCGTCGACGGCGGCGCCGATCTCCAGCAGCATCAGCACGTCCAGCTCGATCGCGGGATGCGCCCGGTGGAAGTCGCGCAGCAGGCCGGAGCCGGCGCTGCGCGAGCTGAGCACGTCGACGCGCAGCGGCCGGCGGCCGGCGTGCACGGAGGCGGCCGCGCGCTCGGCGACGCGCAGCAGTTCGCGTGCGTGGGGCAGGAACGCCTGCCCGTCGATGGTGGGCTCGGCGCCGCGCGGGGTGCGGTTGAACAGCCGCACGCCCAGGTCGCGTTCCAGCGCGGCGATGCGCTTGGAGACGGCCTGCTGGGTGAGCGACAGGTCGGCGGCGGCCTTCTGGAACTGGCCCGCCTCGGCGACGGCGGCGAAGGTGCGTACGGCTTCGAGGTCCATGGCGGACCACCCTAGTGAACAACCAGGAGTTGTGGCCGACGGGTCATTCGGTTGTTTGACCTGCTGTTCTCCGGACCGCTTGGCTCTCCCCGGGCAACGGTCGTTTGTACAGAAGGGAGGCCGCATGACGCTGGGCCGGCAGTTCGGCTGGCTCTGGGCGGCGTACGCGGCGAGCGCCTACGGGTCCGGGCTGGGGTTCGGGGCGCTGCCGCTGATCGCCGTGCTGGTGGTGCACGCCGGTCCCGCCGAGGTGTCGGCGCTGTCGGCGGCGGGTCCCGCCGTGGGCGCGCTGCTGGCGCTGCCGCTCGCGCCGTGGGTGGAGTTCCGGCGCAAGCGCCCGGTGATGATCGCGACCGACCTGGTGAGGTGCGCCGCCCTGGCCTCCGTCCCGGTCGCCTACGCCCTGGGCCGGCTCGGCTTCGTCCACTTGCTGGCGGTCTCGGCCGTGGTCGCCGCCGCCGGGATCGCGTTCAACGCGGCGGCCGGCGCCCACCTCAAGGCGCTGGTCCGGCCAGCGGACCTGCTGGTGGCCAACGCCCGCTTCGAGTCCACCAACTGGAGCTCCCTCGCAGTCGGACCGCCACTGGGCGGGGCGGCGATCGGCCTGTTCGGGCCGGTCGCCACGGTGCTGGCGGACGCGGTGAGCCATCTGCTCTCCGCGCTGGGCATCGGCGCGATCCGGGGCCGGGAGGAGGCGCCGCCGCGGCCGCCCGGCGGCAGCCGGGTCCGGGCGGGCGCCGTGCTCGACGGCTGGCGGCACATCATCGGCGATTCCGGCCTGCGGGCGCTCTACCTCAACAACCTGCTCGTCTCCGGACTGATCATGGCCACCGAACCGCTGCTGGCCGTGCTGCTGCTCGACCGGCTCGGGTTCGCTCCCTGGCAGTACGGGCTCGCCTTCGCCGCCCCCTGCCTCGGCGGGCTGGTCGGCTCCCGGCTGGCCCGCCGCGTGGTGGCCCGCTTCGGCCGGCAGCGGGTGTTCCGGGTCGTCGGCACGCTGCGCGCCGTCTGGCTGATCGGTCTGGCCTTCGTCCGGCCCGGTGTCATCGGCCTGGTCACCGTGATCGCCGTCGAGCTGGCGATCATCGTCAGCATGAGCCTGTACACGCCGGTGCTCGCCACCCACCGGCTCGAACGCACGCCCGGGGAGCTTGTCGCCCGCACCCTGGCGGCCTGGTCGATCGGCCAGCAGGCCGCCACCGCCGTCCTCACCGCGCTCGGCGGACTGCTCGCCGGTCTCACCGGCCCCCGCACCGCCATCGCGGCCGCGGGCGTGCTCATCCTGTTCAGCCCGCTGCTGCTCCCCCGCCGCGACGAGTCGGCCACGACGCCGGTGGGCCACGCCCCGGCCGGACAGCCGCAGAGCCTCCTGTGAATATCGGCCGGGCCCCGGGGGTCCGGGCCCGGTGCGGTCGCGGCGGCGGACGGAGTTCTCAGAGGGCTCACAGATTCTCCTCGGGGGCGCTCAGAGAGGGCTGACAGCTTCGGTGCGGTCTTCCGACCCGCCCCGAACCGGTCGGAGCCGCCGTCCGAGCCGTCCGCCCCACACCCTTCACCCCCCCGTACCCGAGGAGGCCCGCCCATGTCCGCCGTCCGATCGCGCCCCGCCGCGCCGCGCCCCGCCCCCGCCCGCGCGCTCTGGCGCAACGCCTTCGAGGGCGCGCTGGCCACCCTGGCCGCCGCGGTGGCGATGGCCGCCGCCGTCTGGGCGGCGCTGGCCCTGCTCGGCGCCGGCGCGGTCGCGCCCGCCGCCCGGCTGGTGCCGGCCGTGGTGGGCATGGCCTTCGGCGGCGGCATCACCCTGACGTCGGCGCCCTCCGTCGGGTCGGGCGAGGACGAGGGCCTCGGCGGGATGCTCGGCGGCCTGGACCTCGGGCTGACCGGCGTGGTCTCGGTGATGCCGCTGACCGTGACCTTCCTGGGCACCGCCGTCCTGGCGCTCGGCTTCTTCCGGCCGCTGTACCGGCGCCCGCAGCCCGCCTCGGAGCTGCTGTGGGCCCGGTTCGGCGGCGCGCTGGCGGCCGCGGCGGTGGTCTTCCCCCTGCTGGCCGGCACCGCGCACGGCACGGCACGGCTGCCCGAGGGCGTGACGGAACGGTTCGGCAAGGGCGGAGGGTCCGAAGGCCTCGGCGGGCTCGGCGGCGGCCTGACCGACTCGCTGTCCTCGGTGGCCTTCGGCACCGATGTCGCGGTGACCGTCTTCTTCGGCCTGCTCTGGGTCTGCGTCGTCCTCGGCCTCGACTGCCTCGCGGCCCGGCGCACCACGCTCTCACGGCACCTCTCCCTCGGGCAGGGCCGGAAGTCGTGGCACGCCGTCACCTCCGCGCTGAGCGGGATCACGGCCGTCCTGTGCTGCTCCGTCCTGGTGCTCGCCCTGCTGGCCGGCCTCGCCTCCCTGGCCGGCCGCGAGCAGGCCGCCCGGGCGGCGGGGGCGCTGCTGCTGCTCGGCCCGAACCTGCTCGCGGTCCTGCTCACCTCCGGGCTGGGAACGCCGTGGGGGGCGGGGATCCAGCGGGTCGAGGCCCAGGGCGGCGGGATGCTCGGCGGGCTTGGCGGAGCGGGCGGGGACGGCGCGCCGGCGGACCGGTCCGTCGACCTCACCGGTTGGACGGGCGCCGGCGTGCCGCTGTGGCTGATCGGCCTGCTGTTCGCGCTGCTCCTGGCGGTCGTCGCCGGCTACCTCACGGCGGCCCGCACCCCCGCGCGCACCCGCAAGGAGGAGGCGCAGGCCGTCTTCGGCCGGAACACCGAGATCGCCATGCGGCTGGGGATCGCGGTCGGCCTCCCCTTCCTGCTGCTGCCGCCGGCGGCCCGGGGATCGGTGGGGATCGGCATCAGCGCGATGGGCCGCGAGATGGGCGGGGTGACCGCCAGCCTCGACGGAAGCCCGGGGCTGTCCGCACTCGCCGCGGTCGTGCTGGCCGCCGTCGCCGGGTACGGCGGCATCCGCCTCCAGCAGCGGCGGGCCCGTCGCCGGGACGCGGCCGCCGCCGCCCGGAGCGTCGAGGCCGACGAGCCGCGGCGCGGGGCCCCCGTCCCCGTCCTGGCCCGCACGGGCTCCGCCCGGGGCTCCTCCGGCCCGGCCTCCTGAGCATGTGATGCTGGGAGGACCCCACTCAGTCCTGTCCGTGAAGGCGGCAATCCACACCATGGCGGCACCGACACCCCCGGCCCGGCCCTCGGGTGACCGGCCGGACCACCTGCTGGTCGTCGACGACGAGCCCACCGTCCGGGAACTGCTGCGCACCGCGCTGCGGTTCGCCGGCTTCGACGTCGACGCCGCCGGCACCGGGCGGGAGGCGCTGGACCTCGCCGCCCGGCGCACCCCCGACCTCGTCCTGCTGGACGTGATGCTCCCCGACATGGACGGCTTCGAGGTGATCGGCCGCCTGCGCGCCCAGCCCCGGTCGCACCACCCCGGGCGCGGCGGCGACGTGCCGGTGCTCTTCGTCACCGCCCGTGAGGACCGCCAGGCCCTGTTGCACGGTCTGCGGATCGGCGGCGACGACTACCTCACCAAGCCCTTCGACCTGGAGGAGCTGATCGCCCGGATCCACGCCGTGCTGCGGCGCACCCGGGGCGAGCAGGCGGTCCGGATCACCGTCGGGGACCTCGAACTCGAACCGGACGGCCACCATGTGACGCGGGCGGGGCAGAGCGTGCGGCTCTCCCCCACCGAGTTCCGCCTGCTGCAGTTCCTGATGACCAACGCCGGACGGATCATGTCGAAGAACCAGATCCTGCAGAGCGTCTGGGAGTACGACTTCGGCGGTGACGCCGGCATCGTCGACACCTACATCAGCTATCTGCGGCGCAAGGTCGACGGCGGCGAGCCCAAGCTCATCCACACCGTGCGCGGGGTCGGCTACGTGCTGCGCGGGCCCCGGTCATGACTCCGCCCCCGGCACCGGAGCGGCGTACCCTGCGCGCCCTGCGGTCGCTCAGGCGCGGGCTGAGCGGACTGTCGCTGCGCACCCGTCTGCTCTGCCTGTCCGTCGCCCTGGTCGCCGTCGGCCTGCTCGGGACCGGTGTGCTGGTCGCCGGCGCCCTGCACGGCTACCTCCAGGACCGGGTCGACGACCGGCTCGTGCTGACCGGGCAGGTCGCCTCCCGTCTCTCGCCGCCCTCCGGCGCCGACACGCCGACCGGCGTGCAGGCCCTGGGCCTCCTCGGGGAGACGACGGTCACCTACCTCGACGACGCCGGCGCCGTCCGCCGGGCGTTCGACGTGAGCCCGGCACCGCCCCACGGCGGCCCCGAACTGCCGCCCCTCGACCGCGCCGCCGTCGTCGCCCACGGGGGCCGACCCTTCACCGTGCCCTCACAGGAGAGCGACCGCGCCTGGCGGGTCATCGCGCTCCCCCAGCCGGCCCAGCTCATCGCGCCGGACCCGCCGCCCGCCCGGGGCACCGTCGTCGTGGCGACCTCCCTGGAGGAGGTCGACCGCACCATCGCCAAGACCCGCAACCTCTCGCTGACCATGGGAACGGCGCTGCTGGCGGTGCTGGCCGCGGTCGGCTGGTTCGCCGTCCGCTCGGGCCTGCGCCCGCTGACCCGGATCGAGGAGACCGCGTCGGCGATCGCCGACGGCGACTACTCCCGGCGGGTCCCCGAACTGGCCGCCCCGCACACCGAGGTGGGGCACCTCACGGCCTGCCTCAACCAGATGCTCAGCCAGATCGACACCGCCTTCCGGGCCCGTTCGGAAGCCGAGTCGCGCACCCGGCGCTTCTTCGCCGACGCCAGCCACGAGCTGCGCACGCCCCTGGTCGGCATCAAGGGCTACGCGGACCTCTACCGGATGGGCGCGCTGTCCACCCGTGAGGACCTCGACCGGACGATGACCAGGATCGCCGCCGAGTCCACCCGGCTCGCCCGGCTGGTCGAGGAGATGTTCCTGCTCGCCCGGCTCGACGAGGACGCCCACCCCCCGGCCGGCGGGCCCGGCGCGGAGCCGGCCTTCGCGCTCGACCTCGCCCCGATGGACCTGCGCACGCTGGCCGCCGACGCGCTGCGCGACGTCCGCGCGCTGGACAAGAGCCGCCCGGTCACCCTCACCGGCCCCGGCGGCGGGAAGCCGTCCAACGCACCCGCCGTCGCCGACGAGGCCCGGCTGCGCCAGGTCGTCACCAATCTGATCGGCAACGCCGTCACCCACACCCCGCCCGGCACCCCGCTGCGCATCGGCGTCGGCACCGCCGGCGGCCACGCCGTCCTGGAGGTCGCCGACCAGGGCCCCGGCCTCACCCCGGCCGAGCGCGAACGGGTCTTCGACCGTTTCTACCGCACCGACGGCTCCCGCGACCGCACCACCGGCGGCTCCGGCCTCGGCCTCGCCATCGCCCAGGCCCTGGTCACCGCCCAGGGCGGCCGGATCACCCTGGACACCGCCCCCGGCCGCGGCTGCACCTTCCACGTGCTGCTGCCCCTGCCGGCCCCGTCCCAGCAGTAGAGACGCAGCCGGCCGGACACCGCCTCGTCGTGGCGGTGTCCGGCCGTCCTCGGAGTTACGGGACCGGAGGTACGGGACCGGGGCTACGGGACTGGGGCTACGGGACGGTCCAGCGGGTGGCCGGTGTTGGGCAGCGCGGTCGGGTCCTCGTAGTCGATGTCGACGCCGTTGAAGCCGTACCGCTTCCAGGAAGGCGGTGACGGAGTCGGCGAAGGTGTCGATGCCCGCCCGGTTGACCGATCCGTCGGCGTTGGTGGCCATCGCGTGGGCGTTCCGGGTGCCCGCCCAGCCGCCGACCGAGATCAGCGTCTTCACCGCCGGGTGCCGCTTCTTGTGGGTGGGGTGGCAGCTGCGGTTCTCCCGACGGCGTGGTGGATCCACCACGCCGTCACGTACAGGACCAGGGCGGCCAGCAGGCCGGCGCCGGCACCCTTCGCGGCGTCGGACAGCACGCCCTCGATCACGGTGGGCAGGGGAAGACCGACGATCGACGCCTCCGGGCCGGCGAGCCGGCGCCAGGCGTGGGCGGCGGCCGCGGCGGCCGTGCACAGGGCGATCGCCGGCAGGGCCCTGCTCCGCCCGAGGCGAAGACCGGCCCGACGGCGCCACAGGTACACCGCCAGGAGCGCCAGGCCGAGGACCGTGCTCGCGTGTTGCAGCACCCGGCCCCGGGCGAGGCCCTCCATGTGCGTGAAGGCGTCCCAGACCACGTGGGTGGCGGCGCCGATCAGCGCCGACAGGACGACCCACCCGCCCCGCCGCACCCATCGACCGGACGGCGCCGCGGGGGCGGACAGGGACAGCAGGGCGGCCAGCGGCCGGCGGCCGGCCCGGAACAGTGCCCACAGAGCCAGGGCGTACGGCAGCGCCACCGTCGGCACGCCGGAAGTGCTGTGTGAGGTGGTGGCGTTGACGAAGGGTTCGTACCAGCTCTGCGCACTGACCGGCAGGCCCGTGGTGAGCACGAAGTAGGGCAGGTCCGGT
The DNA here is from genome assembly GCF_042957205.1 of Kitasatospora sp. NPDC008115. Lineage (NCBI taxonomy): Bacteria > Bacillati > Actinomycetota > Actinomycetes > Kitasatosporales > Streptomycetaceae > Kitasatospora > Kitasatospora sp. NPDC008115. The sequence continues at coordinate 11,349 of NZ_JBIBHU010000015.1, forward strand.
GCGACGGTTCCGGCGACCAGGGCGGTGCGGCTGAAGGGGCGTCGCAGCAGCGGCAGGACGGCCGCCGGGTGGGACAGCGTGAAGGGCATGGGCATCCTCTCGCACGGACCCAATAGTCCGCCAAACGGAATGCTACGGCAAACGGACTATGGAGAGTACGGCGCACCCCGGCGCGTCCGGCGGGGTGTTCAGCGGGGTGTTCAGCGGGAGGTGCGCCTGGCCCGGCCCAGGTGGCCGGCCAGTGGGATGAGCACCACGACGGCCAGCAGGACGACGGCCAGGCCCGCCACAGCGGTCGCATCGCCGCGCGCCGTGAGGCAGGCGTCCGCGAGCAGCGGCGGGCACGCCAGCGCCGCTGCCGCCAAGGCACGGCCGCCCCGCAGGCCGTGACGCCAGGTCAGGACCACGCCGACCGCGCCGAGGCCGAGCAGCGGCCAGCAGCCGTAGTCGGTACTGACCCAGGGCAGCACATGGGCGTCGAGCACCGCCCGTGGCACGACCACCAGCGCGATCGCGGCGCCGGCCGCGCCCGCCGGGCCCGCCGCACCGCGCTCCAGGCGCCGGTCCGGCGGGCAGGCGAGCAGCACGGCCGCCGCCAGCGCCGTCGCGGCCGGGGTGACCACCGGGTCGCCGAACGCCGGACCGCTGGCCACTGCCGCCGCGGAGAACGACAGCAGTCCGGCGACCGTGCACGGCAGCCCGGTCCGCCACCGGCCGGCCAGCGCCGCCGCCGCACCCGTGAACACCAGCAGCGAGGCGGCGAGCAGCGCGCCCCACGCTCCGGACACGTCGGCGCGCAGCTGCGCCCACGCCGGGGCGGGCGAGGCGGCGAAGCCCGCGTACCAGCGCAGCAGGTGCAGGCCGCAGGCGGCGGCCGAGGCGGCCAGCACGAAGGGGTACGCCAGGCCGAGCACCCGCGCGGCGGGCTTGGCCGCCGCCGACCCCAGCCTCATCCTCAGCCCGTACGCCGCCAGCCCGGCGCCTTCCCGCAGCCGCGAGCCCCACGGCTCGCCCGCGGTCATCTCCCGGTAGGTCGCGGCGATCTCGTCGCCGTGGGCCTGCCGGTAGGCGGCGGGGTAGACCCGCAGCACGCGCTCGATCACGGGGCGGAGGTGGACGGCCGGGTGGCGGACAGGCGGCGGCGGGCCTCCCGCGCCGTCTCGGCCAGACGGTCGGCCTCCACCTCCAGTCGCTCCCGGCCCGCCGCCGACAGGGCGAAGATCCGCCGGGCGCGGCCGTCGACGACCTCCTCGCGGTCGATCGCGATCAGGCCGTCGGCCAGCAGCCGGTCCAGCGCCCCGTACAGGGCGCCGGTGCGCAGCACGACCCGGCCGCCGGTGATCGCCTTGACCTCCTGCGCGATGGCGTAGCCGTGCCGGGGTTCGTCCGCGAGGGCCGTCAGCACCATCACGGTCGGCTCCTGCATCGCGCGCTCGCTCATCCGACGATGATAGGCGCGACAGGGCCCCGGGTCCCGCCGTCGGCGGTCTCCCGGGGCCCTGCCTTCACTCGCCCGTCACCTCAGCGGGACGTCAACGCCCCTGGAGGGACTTGACGTTGTCGCCGAAGGACCAGCCCCGGGAGCCGTCCCAGTTGAGCGACCAGGTCATCAGGCCCTTGAGCTGGCCGCTGAAGGCGTTCCACGACTGGCTGACCAGGCTCGTCCCCATGTGGCCGCCGCCCGCGCCGGGCTGGGCCGGCAGGCCGGGGACCTGCTTGTCGTAGGGCACCTTGATGGTGGTGCCCTGGATGGTCAGGCCGTTGTTAAGGCAGGTGGTCTGGGCGGTGAAGCCCTGGACGGTGCCGGCCTGGTAGGAGTCACCGGAGCAGCCGTACATGCTGCCGTTGTAGTACTGCATGTTCAGCCACCACAGGCGGCCGTTGTCGGCGTACTTCTTGATGATCGGCAGGTAGGAGCCCCAGATGGAGCCGTAGGTGACGCTGCCGCCGGTGACGTACGCGGTCTCCGGGGCCATCGTCAGGCCGAAGCCGGCCGGCATCTGGGCGAGCACGCCGTCGATGATGCGGATCAGGTTGGACTGCGAGGCGGACAGCGTGTTGATGTTGCCGCTGCCGGACAGGCCGGTCTCGATGTCGATGTCGATGCCGTCGAAGTTGTACTTCTTCAGGATCGGGACGACGGTGGCCACGAACTTGTCCGCGACGGAGCTGGAGCTGAGGTCGATGCCCGCGGCGGCGCCGCCGATCGACATCAGGATGGTCGCGCCGGCCGCCTTGGCCTGGCACATCTCGGCGGGGGTCGACACCTTGACGGTGGCGTCCATGCCGTCCTCCCAGAGGACGGTGCCGTCCGAGAGGATCACCGGGAAGGCGGCGTTGATGACGTTGTAGCCGTGCGCGGCGATCCGGCTGTCGTTGATGGGGATCCAGCCCATGCCCGGGTGGACCCCGTTGGAGGCGCCGTCCCAGTTCTCCCAGTAGCCCTGGAGGACCTTGCCCGCGGGCTTGGGCTTCGTCGGGCAGGTGGAGCCCGGCGGGGTGGTCGGCCCTGTCGTGGGCGGGGTGGTGGGAGGCGTGGTCGGCGGAGTGGTCGGCGGCGTCGTGGGAGGCGTCGTCGGCGGGGTGGTGGGCGGGGTGGTCGGCGGCGTCGTGGTGCCGCCGGGGCCGGCGAGCTCCACGTCGTCGGCGTGGAACGCGGGCTGCCCGTACCAGCCGTGCAGGAAGACGGTCACCGAGGTGGTGCTCGCCCCGGTGGAGAAAGTGGTGCTGAGCTTGCTGTACGACGCGGCGCTCGCCGTCCAGGTGGACGTCGAACCGGTGAGGCCGGTGCCGGTGGCACCCAGGTAGATGTAGCTGCCCTGGACGTAGGCGCTCAGCGTGTACTGGGAGTTGGGCTGCACGCTGATGGTCTGGGTGCACTGGCCGGTGTCCTGGCCGGTCGGCGAGACCTTGAGCGCCGAAGTGCCGCCGTGCACCGGGCTGCCGACGGTGGCGCCGACACCGCCGGCGCAGTTCCAGTCGGAGAGCCCGCTCTCGAAACCGGGGTTGGCGACCAGGTTGGGGGTGACGGCCCCGGCCGTGACGCTGCCGGCCGCGACCAGGCCGGCACCGACGACGACGGCCGCGCTCAGCGCGGCGAGGGAGCGCCGCGCGACGCTGGATCCGGACGCGGTGCCGGTGGTCCGGTGGGTCTGCGCTGCGCGTTCCACGACCGCCCGCTGCGGCTGTGGAGTGTGCGACCTCCGACGGAACATGCTGTGCTCGCTTCCCGCCGGGGGTCATGGGCATGACCGTCGCTGTGGGGGCGTGACGCCCGGCTCTGGGTGGGGACATGTGGGGATGTGCCGGTCCGGATCGTAGGAGCGGCGGCAAGGTCCGTCAATAGGTCTGGACCAATGCCTACTTGGGGCGGAGTAGCGGTACCACTACCCTCGGTGCGCCATCCGGGCGTTCCACCAGTTGAGGGGCAGGGTCCCGCGCATGACCGACGACGTCCGCACCGATGATGACGACTGGTCAGGACTGGACGAGGAGTTCACCCGGCGGGTGGCCGAGGTCGGCGGCACGGCGGAGGGCCGGGCGCTGGCGGACGCCCACACCGTGGGCGACCCGGCCGCGGGGAGGGCCCGGCCGCTGGGACTCCCGCTGCGGCTGCGGCCCGGCCTGCGCGAGGAGTTGGAGGCCTTCACCGCCGCCTACCACCGGATGATCGAGGCCGTCGTGGCCGCCTGGGAGCACGATCCGCGACTGCGCGAGGTGCTCACCCTCCCGCAGTCGCTGCGCACCCAGGCGGCGGCCGCCCACGACACCCGGGTGCATCTGCTGCGGCTCGACCTGCTGCCCCAACCGGACGGCCGGCTGGGCGTGTTGGAGACCAACGCCAACGGCCCCGGCGGCCTCGCCGTGGTCGGCCGGGCGCGGGCCGCCTGGCGGCCGCTGCTCACCCGGCACGGCCTCGGCCTGCCGCGCCCGCTGCCCGCCGACGACGCCGGATGGACCGGCCGCTGGCTGCTCGACCTCGCCGAGCAGGAGAGCGGCCGACGCCCCGACACCGTCACGCTGTTGTACCCCCACCGGGCCGACCGCAACGCCGTCCGCTCCTACCACGACGGCCTGCTCGCCCTCGGCGTCCGCGTCCTGCACGCCGACCCGCGCGAGCTGCGCACCGGCCCGGACGGGGGCGCCGTCCTGGACGGCGAGCCGGTCCGGCACGCCTACGCCAAGATCAGCATGCGCGACCTCGGGCAACTGGCCGGGGAGCTGGGCCCGTACCTGCGGGCCGTGCGCGAGCGCGCCCTGTTCGTGCAGAACGGCCTGCGCGCCCGCGTCATCGGCGACAACAAGCTCTGCCTCGCCGTCCTCTCCGACCCCCGGTTCGCCGACCTCTTCGACCCGGCCGACCACCGCCTCGTCCAGCCGGCCGTCCCGTGGTCGCGCAACCTCGCCCACTGCGACGCCCCGACCGTCCGGCGGATCACCCGTGAGCGCCAACGGTACGTCCTCAAGAGCCCGTTGGACGCCAACGGCCGCGGTGTGGTGGTCGGGGCGGAGACGGACGAGGCCGCCTGGGCCGCAGCCGTCGGCCACGCCGCCGCCGGGGGCTGGCTGGTCCAGGAGTACCTCCCCAGCCCGCGGCTGCGCCTGGGCCCCGACGGAGCCCCCGTCCACCACGACCTGGCGCTCGGCGCCGTCAACGGCCGGCTGGTCTCCGCCTTCGTCCGCACCGGCCACGAGGCACGGCTCAACGTCGCCCGCACCGGCCGCCTCCACCCGCTCTACCTCTGAGGAGCCGCCATGGACGACCTGTCGCTCATCGACCCCGACCGCGACCTCACCACCGTCCCGGGCGCTGATCCGCAGCCCCTCCGCCCGGCGCTGCTGAAGGCCCACGCCGCGGTCTGCCGGGCGGTGGAGGCGGAGGCCGACCCCGCGTCCGCGCCCCTGCCGGTGGCACCGGCCGTCAGCGTCCTGCACCCGGAGGCCGAGCCGCTCCTGCGGCAGCGGGTCCTGACCGCCGTGGACTGCCTCCAGCGGATCGTGCGGGCCTATCCCGGGAACCCGCTCCTCCAGGACTTCCTGGACGTGCCGCCGGTCCTCCACCGCTGGATCGCGCGCCACCGGGACCCGCAATCCCTGACCGTGGACTTCTGCCGGCTGGACCTGTTCGGCGACCGGCTGGGCACCGTACGGGTCCTGGAGTTCAACGCCAGCAGCCCCGGCGCCGTGATCGAATGCGGCACCCTGGCCCGGCTCTGGCGCCGGACGCCCGAGATCGGCGCTCTGCTCGACGAGTGGCGGGTACCCGCCGGCCGATTCGAGGACGAGCACTGGTTCACCTCCTGGCTGCTCGCCCACGGCCGGGCCCGCGGCCTGACCGAGGAACAGACCCGGCACATCGGCGTCTACCACACCGCGGGCCGCAACCCGGATCCGCACCTGATCGCCGAGCAGTTCCGGCGCGGCGGCCGGACGGCCCTCATGCGGCTGCCGTCGGACTACTCGGCCGGGGACGGCGTGCGGCTGGGCTACCTCAAACACGTCCCGGCCGATCCGGACCCCGTCCACGGCTGGGACCGGTTCTGCGCGGCGGTGACCGACGGTGAACTGGTCATCCCCAACGTGCTCGCCCAGCGGTGGGTGGCGGAGAACAAGCTCTGCCTCGCGGTCCTGTCCGACCCCCGCTTCGAGGGCCTCTTCCCGCCCGCCGCCCTGGCGACGCTGCGGACCATCGTGCCGTGGAGCCGCAAGCTCGGTGACGGCATCACCGTCGAGCAGGCGGTCGCCGACCGCACCCGTCTGGTCCTCAAGGCGCCCTACGGGTACTTCGGCAACAGCGTGCGCATCGGGCGCGAGCACCGCCCGGAGGACTGGGCCGAGCTGATGGGCGCGCCACGGCACCGGGGCTGGCTCGTCCAGGAGCGGGTCGCCCCCGCCACCGTCGGTTCCCTGACCCGCGACCTGTGCGTCGCCGTCCTCGACCACACCGTCCTCGGCTACCTCAGCCGGACCAGCCGCAGCAGCGTCGTCAACGTGGCGCGGGAGGGCGCGGTGCAGACCGTGCTCAGCCCGTTCCCCGCCACCTGACGGCGCGGCCCTCTACTGACCTTCGCCCGGCCTCGCTACAGTAAGGACGCGAAGAGCCGGCGTCCCTGCCGCACGGCCACGGGATGCCCGGCGGAGCGACCGACACCGAACCGGAGGCACTGTGCCCAGCTCGGACGACGAACTCTGCACCTCCGCACGCGAGCTCCTCCGCTCCACCCGCTACCTCACCCTCGGCACCGCCTCGCCGCAGGCCGTCCCCTGGGTGGCCCCGGTGGCCCACGCCTGGGACGACGAGGACCGGTTCTACTGGCAGTCGGGCCTGGACACCCTCCACTCGCGGAACATCGCGGCCAACCCGGTGGTCTCGCTGACCGTCTACGACTCCAACCCGGCCGGCGGGGGCGGCGACGCCCTCTACGCGCTGGCCCGGGCCGAGGTGCTGGAGGGCGACGAGCTGGCCGAGGGCTGCGACCTGTACTACCGACGGCGCTACCCGGACGAGGCGGCCCGGGCCCGGCGCTTCCGCCCGCCGCAGGACTTCGCCGGGGACTCCCCGATCCGGATCTACCGCGCGAAGGTCACCGCCTACTCGATGCTCTCCCCCGACGGCCACCCGGTCCACGGCGACGAGGTCAACCACCGCGTCGTCATCCCCTTCAGCACCAAGCAGCTCGCCGAGTGAGTCCGCGGGCGCAACCGGCGGACGACGGCGCCGTCCTCGGCGTGGACCTGGGCGGCACCGTCGTCAAGGCCGCCCTGTTCGGCCCGGACGGCACCACGCTGGCCACCACCCGCCGGCCCACCGGGGCCAAGCGGGGGGCCGAGGCCGTGGTCGAGACCCTCCTGGACGTCGTCTCCGAGTCGCAGGCCGCGGCCGCGGAGCGCGGCACACCGGTCCGGGCGGTCGGCCTGGCCAGCTGCGGGATCGTCGACGAGCGGGCGGGCGTCGCGGTCTTCTCGGCCTCCTTCGGCTGGCGGGACGTGCCGCTGCGCAGACTGGTCGCCGAACGCGCGGGGGTGCCGGTGGCGCTCGGGCACGACGTGCGGGCCGGCGGCATCGCCGAGGCCCGGCTCGGCGCGGGGCGCGGGCACGAGGTGTTCCTCTTCGTGCCGATCGGCACCGGCGTCGGCGCCGCCGTGATGATCGGCGGCAAGCCGTTCGGCGGCGCGCACTGGCAGGCCGGCGAGCTCGGGCACCTGATCGTCCGGCCGGGCGGCGAGCCCTGCGGATGCGGCCAACTCGGCTGCGTCTCCACCATCGTGGGCGGCCCGGCGGTACTGCGCCACTACCGCGAACTCGCCGGCACCGGCCCCGACGGGCCGGCTGACGCCGCCGAAGTCGCCGCACTGGCCCGCAAGGGCGACCCGGACGCGGTCCGGGTCTGGTCCGAGGCGGTCGACGTCCTGGCCGAGTCACTGGCCGTCGCCGTCACCCTCTTCGACCCCTCCGCCATCGTCCTCGGCGGCGGCCTGGCAGGCGCCGGCGAACTCCTCTTCACCCCACTGCGCGAACGCCTCGCCGCCCGGCTGGCCTTCCAGGTCATGCCGGAGGTCCGCCCCGCCGAACTCGCCTACGAAGCCGGCTCCCTGGGCGCCGGCCTCCTGGCCCGCGACCTGCTGCGTTCGGCCGCGGACCAGGGCGGTTAGCGGACCCTAGGCCAGCACTCCCCCGGCGATGCGGAAGGCGTTGGCGGCGATGGTCAGGGCCGGGTTGACCGCCGCCGAGGAGCAGAAGACGGAGGAGTCCGCCACCCAGAGGTTGTCGTGCTCGTGGGTGCGGCCGGCCGGGTCGACGACGCTGGTGGCGGGGTCGGTGCCCATGACGGCGGTGCCGCACTGGTGGGAGTTGGTCTCGATGCCCATCCGGCGGGTGAAGACCAGCGGGTAGCCGGCCGTGCGCAGGGAGCGGGTGGTGCGCCGGACCAGTTCGTGGTGGGCGCGGAGGTTGTTGGGCCGCCAGTGCACGGTGATCCGCCCGGCCGTGTCCAGGACGACGCGGTTGTCCGGGGTCGGCAGGTCCTCGCTGGTCAGGTAGAGGTCGAGGCTGCGGTCGGTGACGAAGCGGCGCACGGCAGCGGGCACATGGGGTTGGGCCGAGCGCACCATGGGCTCCTGGAGCTTGCCCAGCATCTGGACGTTGCCCAGCGGTGCCCGGCCGCCGCGGGCGAGGTACCAGTCGTTCAGGCCGAGGGTCTTCTGGAAGACCGCGCGGTTGCGGCGGGCGGGGTCGGCGGCGACCAGGAAGGTGCTGTTGTGCACCATGTAGTTGCGCCCGACCCGGCCCGAGCCGTTGGCGAGGCCCGAACGCAGCAGCAGCGCCGCGGTGTTGACGGCGCCGCAGGCGAGCACGAAGCGTTCGGCGCGGATCGTCACCTCCTTGCCGTCGCGGGTCCCCACCGCGTGCGTCACCCGTCCGGCGGCGTCCGCGTACAGCCGGCCGACCAGGGTGCGGGTGAGCAGCCGGACGCCGCCGGCGGCCAGGGCGGGGCGCAGCGCGCGGACGTCGGCGTCGCTCTTGGCGCCGAGCAGGCAGGGGAAGCTGTCGCAGGTGCCGCAGCGCACGCAGTCGCCGCCCTCGCGCAGGTCGATGCCGGTGGGCAGGTGGAAGGGGCGCAGGCCCTGGCCGCGCAGGCGGTGGGCGAGGTCGGCGACGGCTTCCTCGTGTTCGACGGCCGGGTGGGGGTAGTCGGTGGAGCGCCAGGGGTCGGTGGGGTCCTCGCCGCGGGTGCCGTGCACCCGGTAGAGGTCCTCGGCGCGGCCGTAGTGGGGTTCCAGGTCGGCGTAGTCGACGGGCCAGCCGGGTGCGTCGCCCTCGGCGTGGGCGACCGGGCCGAAGTCGGTCTCGCGGAAGCGCGGGAGGGTGGCGCCGTAGACCTTGGTGTTGCCGCCGACGTAGTAGTGGACGCCGGGTTGGAAGGGCTGTCCCTGGGCGTCCTGCCACTGGTCGCCGTTGCGGTAGCGGCCCTGGACGAAGACGGCCTCCGGGTTCCAGTTCTGCTGTTCGCGCGGCAGGAAGTCGCCGCGTTCGACGACGAGGATCCGTGCGCCGGACTCGCGCAGGGCGTAGGCGAGGGTGGCTCCGCCCATGCCGGAGCCGAGGATCGCGAGGTCGCAGGTGAGCTCCGGTCCGTCCGGTTCGATCACGCCCGGGGGCCGGTGCGGTGTCTGGTCGTGCGTCATCCTGTGTTCTCCCGTCGGGTGGGGTTCAGCAGGCGTTCGGTGATCTCGTGGGCGAAGGCCATCACGGTGCCCTGGGGGCTGATGCCGGTCGCGCCGGGTAGGACGGAGGAGTCGCAGAGGTGGAGGTTGTCGTAGCCGTAGGGCCGGCCCAGCGGGTCGCAGATCCCGCCGCGCGCGGGGGCGCCCATCGGGCAGGAGGCCATGGCGTGGACGGAGACCAGCGGCCAGTCGGCGAGGGCGCTGTGCTCGGCGCACTGCCGGGCCTCGTCCTCGGTGCGCAGCGGCGGGCCCGGGAAGGGCGGGTGGACCTCGGTGGCGCCTGCGGCGAGCAGCAGGCGGGCGGTGCGGTGCAGGGCGGCGCGCAGCAGGCGGCCGTCGTCGGCGGTGATGCGGTGGCGCAGCAGGGTGTGGCCGCCGGGCAGGGCGGTGACGGCGACCGGTCCTTCCACCCGGACCTGGGCGGTGAACAGGGCGACCCGGTCGAGGTCGGCCAGCAGGGTGTGGACGGTGGCGGGGTCGTGGCCGACCAGTGCGGCGGCGAGGGCGCCGGGGGTGAGGTTGGCGGGCATCACCAGCAGGCCCTGGTCCTGGAAGTGCTGGAGCTGGGCGGTGAAGATGGTGCCGCGGGTGGCCCGGACGGGTTCGCGGAAGCGGGCGACGACCTTGAGGTTGACGTGGACGGCGGTGTGCCGGCCGGCGTGGCGGCGGTGGATGCCGCTGCGCTGGAGCAGGGCGGGGGTGCCGATCGGTCCGGCGGCGAGGACCACGGTGCGCGGCCGGTAGGTGAGCGGTTCGCCCTCGGGGCCCAGGGCGTGGACCTCGGTGACGGTCCGGCCGCGGTGACGCAGTTTCAGCACGCGGGTGCGGGGGTGGATGCGGGCGCCGTGGCGTTCGGCTGCGGGCAGGTAGCTGAGCAGCATGCTCTGTTTGGCGCCGGAGGGGCAGCCGGTGGGGCAGCGGTTGGCGTGCGAGCAGCCGGGGGCGGCGCGGCGGGCCGCGGCCCAGTGCCAGCCGAGGCGGTCGGCGCCGTCGGCGAGCAGCCGGGAGTCGCGGTTGCCGTCGCCGGGGTGCTGGGCGGCGACGCCGAGGCGGCGGGTGATCTCGTGCAGGTGGCGGTCCAGGTCGGTGCGCTGGTAGCCGTCGGTGCCGGCCCGGTCGGCCCAGCGGTCGAGGAGTTCGGCGGGCGGTTCCCAGAGCAGGCCGCCGTTGACGACGGTGGTGCCGCCGACGCAGCAGCCTTCGCCGAAGGCGATGACGGGCCGGCCGTGGATGGGGGCCAGGCCGGCGTGGCGGTAGAGGCGGCGGAGGTTCTGGGCGGGTGTGGAGGCGGCGATCTCGGCGGTGGTGACCCGGGGGCCCTCTTCGAGGACGACGGTCGGGCGGCCGGCCTGGGCGAGGCCGAGGGCGGCGACGCTGCCGCCCGCGCCGGAGCCGATCACCAGGGCGTCGCAGTCGATCGGGCGGGCCGCCCGGCTCATCGGGAGACCCTCCGGTCGGCGGCAAGGGGCGTCGGGAGGTGGCCGGTGGCGTCGAGCCCGAGGGCGTCGAGGCCGGCGGGGCTCCGGACGGGCGCGGCGGCGTCCAGGCCGCTGTAGAGGGCGAGGGTCTCGGCCGTGCGCACCGCCGTGCCGAGCAGGGGCAGCCGCTCCACCCGGCGCAGCCCGGCCAGCAGGGCGGCGGGCGGCGCGGCGGCCGGGCGGCGGCCGGTGAGCAGCAGGAGTGCGGGCGGCACCAGCCGCAGTGCCAGGGCGAAGCCGGCCCGGTAGTGCGGGGCGAGCCGGCCGAGGCTGCCGAGGACGTGGGCGCGGGCCGCCGCGCAGGGATCGGGCTCGCGCAGGGCGGGGTGGCGCAGCGACCAGATCCGCAGGAGCAGGTCGGTGTTCACGGGCGGAGCCTCCCGGCGGCCAGTTCCTTGGCCAGCCGGCCGAGCAGGCGGACCGCACCCTGTCCGAGCACGTCGTCCAGGGCCCGCAGGAAGGTCTGCGCCTCGGGTTCCTCGGCGACCAGCGGCGGGGCGACGATCAGCGGCAGGCCGTGGTTGGAGCCGAAGAAGGTGAGCACGCCGTGGTCGCGGTAGAGGGCGGCGATCACCGCCCCGGTGATCAGTTTGGTCCGCAGCCGGGGGTCGCCGCCGAGTGCTGCCGGGAGCAGCGGCAGCAGTCGGTCGAGCGAGGCGGGTCCGGCCTTGAGGAAGATGCCGTGCAGGGCGCCGCTTCCGGCGGTCGCGGCGACCAGGGCGGGGTGGCGGTGGGCGATGTCGCGCAGGCCCGCCTCCAGGACGGCGCCGAGTTTGCGGGCGCGTCCGGGGTAGTCGTCCTCGACGGCGACGGCGACGGCCTCCAGCGCGGTGGCGGTCTCCTCGCCGAAGCCGTAGTAGGTGGTGCTGTGCAGGGTGGCGTCCTGGAGGTTGTCGTAGGCGCGGCGGAAGACGGGTTCGCGGGCCACGTACCCGGCGATGGACGCCTTGCCGCCGCCGAAGGACTTGGACATGGTCACGACGTCGGGGACCAGCCCGGGGTGGTGCATGAAGTGGAACAGCGCGCCGGTGCGGCCCCAGCCGGTGTAGACCTCGTCGAAGACCAGCACGATGTCCCGTTCGGTGCACAGCCGGCGCACCTCGCGCAGGAACGCCCCCGAGCACTGGCGCAGGCTGGAGGCGCTGAAGGGTTCCAGGACCACCGCGTAGACGTCGCTGCCGCCGTCGAGGGCCTTGTGGCGGTCGAGTGCGAGGGCGAAGGAGCCGGGGTCGTCGTAGCCGAAGAAGTCGGTGCCGGGGATCCGGGGGTAGTCGAAGTGGAGTTCGGGCGAGGCGGTGAGGCTGCCCGCGCCGAGCAGCTTGCCGTGGAAGGAGATGTCGGAGTGCAGCACCGTGCCGCGCCGGCCGCCGTGGTACTTGTAGGCGAGTTTGACGGCGCCTTCGACCGCCTCCGCCCCGGAGTTGGGGAAGTAGCTGATGTTCAGGTCGCCGGGGAGCAGCCGGGCGAGGTTGTGGCTGAGGGCGGCGACGTAGGGCGAGAGGTAGTTCTTGTGGACCTCCATCCGGCGCTGTTCGGCGAAGCGGCGGCGGGCGGCGAGGATCCTCGGGTGGTTGTGGCCGTGGTTGAGGACGCCGATCCCGCCGGTGAAGTCGAGGACGCGCCGGCCGTCGCGCAGGGTGATCCAGCAGCCCTCGGCGCGCTCGACCTGGTCGTGCCCGAAGCCGAACGCCCCGACCAGGGAGACCTGGCTGCGGCTGACGAAGCTGCGGTAGAGCGTGTGCACCTGCTCCTCGGTCAGGTTCTCGGCGGCCGCGATGTCCAGCAGGTCGTTCATACCGCCTCCTCGGTCGGTGTCGTGCGGGGCTCCGCGCGCTCGCGGGTGCGGATCCGGTCGGCGATCAGCCGTCCGGTGTTCCGGCCGTGGCGTACGGCGTAGTTGGTGCCGCGGTCCTCCGGGAAGACCTGCGCCATGCTCGACATGTAGAGGCCGGGCACGGCGCACTCGGCCTCGGGGACGCGCCGGGAGTACCCGGGGGTGATCACCGGCTGGGCGTGCTCGGCCCGCCAGACGTGGTAGCGGCGCACCCAGTCCTCGCGGAAGCGCGGGAACATCCGGCGCAGGTGGGGCAGGCTGTGGCGGTAGACCTGCTCGTCGCTCATCCGGTACAGCTCGGCGTCGACGGGGAGGTACTTCGACAGGTAGACGAGGTGCCGGCCGCCGTAGCGGTCGGGCGGGTCGAGGTTGGTGTGCTCGATGACGCCGACGTAGGGGAACGCCGGGTCGGTGACGTTGAGCCAGTAGGTGTCGGACAGGGCGCGGTGGTTCTCCAGGACCAGGCACAGGTTGGCCAGGTAGGGGACGGAGCGCAGCCGGCGGACCAGCCCCGGGAGGGCGGGGTGGGCGTCGGGGTCGCCGTCGAGCATGCCGGCCAGCAGTCCGGGGGCGGTGGTGACCAGGACGCGGCGGGCGCGCAGGGTGCGTCCGCCCGCCCGGACGCCGTTCACCCCGCGCTCCCCGACCAGCACCGAGTCCACCGGGGTGCCGGTGCGCAGTTCGACGCCCAACTGCTGGAGCCGGTCGCGCCAGGCGTCCAGCAGGGCCCCGGAGCCGCCGCGCAGGTAGTGCAGCACCTCGCGTCCGGAGCGGGAGCGGCTGCCGCCGCGCAGGTGCAGCTTGGTCCACATCCAGGTGGCGCCCACCTGGGAGGCGTAGGAGCCGAACTTGCCTTCCAGCAGCGGGCGCCAGACCACCTCGTAGGCCCGGCGCCCGCCCAGCTGGACCAGCCACTGCTCGGCGGTGAGCGACTCCAGTTCCCGCCAGTGCCGCACCCGGCCGGCCCGCAGCGCGGAGAGGCCGAGGCGCAGCCGGTCGGCCGGCGGGAGCGGGGCGAAGCGCAGCACGTCGAGCGGGCTGGAGAGCCGGTAGACCGCGTTGGCGTGGTAGACGCCGGTGCTGGTGGGGTGGCGTTCGATCAGGTCCGCGCAGCCGAGTTCGGCGCAGAGCCGGAAGATCTCGCGGTCGGAGTCGAACCAGTGGTGGTAGAACCGCTCCAGCTCGCGGCCGCCGATCGGGAAGGTGGCGGCCAGGCCGCCGATCCTGTCGGCCGCCTCGACGACCTGGCAGCGCAGGCCGGCCAGGGCGAGTTCGTGCGCGGCGGCCAGGCCGGTGAAGCCGGCGCCGACCACGATCACGTCGGCGTCGACGGCGTCGTGTGGCGGGTCGGCGGCGGTCACGGGCCCAGCACTCCGGTCACGGCGGCGTTGAACCGTTCGGCGACGGCGTCGACGTCGGCGGGAGTGCTGCGGGTGGTCAGGCCGAAGTCGGCGCCCAGGTAGGTGTCGGTCAGGCCGATGGTGAGCGCGAGCGAGCGGGCCAGCACGGCGTCGGTCTGCGGCAGCGCGCCGGTGCGGTAGTCGTGCCGCGCCTTGTCGGGCGGGCGGCGGAAGGGGCTCGGGCGGGGGTCGCCGGCCATCAGGGCGGCGAATTCGGGCAGGCCGCCGTAGTGGTGCTTGGGCGAGTGGAGCAGGGTGCGGGTGCCGAGTTCCTTGGCGACGGCGTCGGCGCTCGCCGCGTCGTCGAAGAGGTAGACCAGCAGGGTGGCGCAGTCCCCGTCGGCGTCGTGCAGGGGGCGCGGGCGCAGGCCGTCGCGGGCCGGGATCGCGGCGGACAGCGCCCGGGCGAGCGTCCGGTTGTGGTCCAGGATGGCGTCCAGACGGCCGAGTTGGGCGCGGGCGACGGCCGCCGTGAAGGCGTTCATCCGCAGGTTGAGGCCGAACAGTTGGTCGCCGTCGCCGGTCTCCTGCCCGTAGGGGAACCAGCCGTGGTGGTGGAAGGAGTAGGCGCGCTGGAAGACGCGCTCGTCCGGGGTGAGCAGGAAGCCGCCGTCGCCGCCGGTGATCACCTTGAAGATGTTGGTGGAGAAGGCACCACTCTGCCCGAAAGTGCCGACCGGACGGCCCCGGTAGGTGGCGCCGCAGGCCTGGGCGGCGTCCTCCAGGAGGTACAGGCCGTGGTCGTCGGCGATCTGCCCGAGGGCGGTCAGATCGCAGGGCGCGCCGAGCATGTGGATCGGCATGACGGCCTTGGTGCGCGGGGTGATCCGGGCCAGCACGTCGGCCGGGTCGAGGGTCAGCGACTCGTCGACCTCGGCGATCACCGGGGTGGCGCCGGCGAAGACGACGGCCGACACCGAGGCGGTGTAGAGGTAGCCGGGCACGATGACCTCGTCGCCCGGGCCGATGCCGAGCGCGGCGAGGGCGGCCAGCAGGGCGGAGGTGCCGCTGTTGACGGCCAGGCAGTGCGGGCTGGCGAAGCGTGCGGACAGCTCCTGCTCCAGGTCGCGGACCTGGGAGTCCACCCCGGGTGGGCGGGAGTGCGCGTCGGAGGTGGCGAGCCAGAAGTCGACGACTTCGAGGAGGTTGCGGCGCTCCTCGGCGCCGAAGTGCGCGTATCCGGGACCAGGCATGAGGCTCCTAGGGCGGACGTCGACCGGTGGTCGGTCGGATGGCAGGGCGGGGGGCCGGCCGGCGCGCTCGGCGGTCCGGTCGGGAGGCGTTCCGGTCAGGAAACGGTCCGGTCGGGAGACGATTCGGGAAGCGCGTCAGAAGACGATCGGGCAGAACGGGGCCGGGTCGTGGCGGAACGCCGTGGCGGCGGCCCGGACGGCGCCGGGGCGCAGCTCGCGGACCAGGCCGGCCCGGGCGAGCTGCACCAGGGAGGTGCCGCCGAGGTGAAGAGCGCCCAGCTCGCGGGCCGTCAGCTCCAGGTCGGCCGGGCCGGTGGTGGGGCGGCACTCGCCGCCCTCGGGGCCGGTGCGCAGCCGGAAGCGCCGCTCGTTCCACGGGCAGAGCGGGTCGGTGACGTCCAGGACGATCTCGGTCTCGGTGGCGTAGCCGCGCTGTTCCAGCGCCCGGTCCACGTCCACCAGGCGCACGTGCAGCTGGTCGCGCAGGACGGGCGCGGCGCTGCGGGGGTCGGTGAGCAGGGCGAGCACCGGGTCGTCCACCGGCCGGTCGGCGACCACGCTGCCGGCCAGGTCGACGTCGAGCAGGGCGCGCCAGAGCGCCGCGTGGGAGCCGGGGTCGCGGGCGAACAGCTCGCGCACCGACACCTCGTAGCGCGGCACCGAGTCCTCCCAGGCCGAGGTCAGCCGGTAGAGGGCGTAGCCGGAGGGCTCCCCGTCCTCCTCGGCCACCATGCAGAGCAGCCGTCCGGAGCCGCCGCGGTGGTCGGGCAGGTCGAGCACGGCGCGGGCGGCCCAGGCGGCGTTGCGGGCCGGCGTCCCGGGGCGTTCGCCGGCGCACTGCGCGTAGACGGCGGCGAGCGCGGCGGTGTGCTCCGCCGGTTCGCCGATCCGGACGGTCCGGTCGCCGGCGTCCACCCGCAGGTCACGGGCGTGCCGGTGGATCCGCACCTTGGCGGCCTGGCTGGCGAGGCCGAAGCCGAAGCGGCCGTAGATGCCGGCCTCGGTGGTGTTGAGGGCGGCCACCGGTTCGCCGCCGCCCTCGTGCAGGGTGTGCAGGACGCGGCGCACCATGGCGCTCATCACTCCGCGCCGCCGGTACTCGGGCGCGACGCTGACGTAGCCGAGGCCGGCCACCGGCCGCGGCCCGCCCGGCAGGGTCATCTCCAGGGAGTAGACGGCGCAGGTCCCGCTGGTGCGCCCGCCGGTCCTGGCGACCAGGGACCGCTTGGGTTCGAAGACCGACGCGGCCGAGGCGTGGTAGTCCGCGGAGTGCCCGTAGCCCCCGTACGCCAGCTCCACGACCGGAGCGAGGTCCTCCCAGGAATCTGCGGCGGAAATCTCCGGAACGGACAGGAATTCGGGCATGCTGATCACGCTCTCCTCGCATACTGAAGATTTCTGGAATTCAGACCATGACGTACCGGAATATGAGACAGCGCGTTTCCAGAGACAGGTGGACCAGCGCACACGGGGGTCCGGTGACCGGACCACGTCAGAAGCCACAGGTATAGCACGATCGAACCACGCAACGTCAAGGATCCGGAAGGGCAGTGTTGTTGATCGGAAAAGCCCGATTGACCGGCCGCCGGAACCGGAATTCGATGGTTCGCATCCAGCGCTCTTGTGATCAATGAAAGATTCACTCAGACTCGGCTGCGGCGGATGATCCCTGGTGCAACCGGCGATCCATTCTGATCCGCCCCCCTGCCCATTTCTGTGATCACAGCGAGGAGACAGGTATGAGCAACCCCAGGTTCATCGCCGGCAACACGGCCATCGACGACTGGCAGCAGCACGTGGAGGAGGACAACGGCACCGGCATCTACATCGATGTCGACACCTCGGCGGGCAACTTCGCCGAGACGCCCGTCTACACCGCCAACCTCTGCGGCCGCGACTCCATGTGGACGACCACCGGCGGCAACACCATCTACACCCCGACGGCGAAGGGCTTCCGGATCTACGTCCGCTGGCAGGACGGCCGTCCGCTGCCGGTCGAGTACGCCGTGAGCCACGGCTGGTACATCAGCTGGGTGGCGACGGAGGTCTGAGACCCCTCGCAGTGCCGTTGAGGCTCTGATCCGCTCCCGGGCCGGCCGGCGCCCGCACCTGCTGCGGCCGCGGGCCGGCCCGGTCGCGCCGGGCCCGCCCCGTCCTCGTCCTTGTTCGGCAACCAAGGGAGACCCATGCGAGCCCCGACCGAGCGGAAGCTGAGCCAGTACCGCGGCGACACCGTCCCCCGCCACCCGGACGCCACCGCCTGGAGCCTCATCGAGGCGGCGGCCGCCCGCACCCCCGACGCCGTCGCGGTCGAGCAACCCGGCGGCACCCTGACCTACCGCGCGCTGCTGGACCGGGCCGAGGCGCTGGCCGCCCGGCTGGCCCGCGCCGGGGTCGGCCGGGGCGACCTCGTCCCGCTGGTGATGGCCGGCGGGCCCGAACTGCTGGTCGCCATGCTCGCCGTGATGCGCTCGGCCGCGGTGTTCGTCCCGCTGGACGAGCAGTGGCCCGGCCCCCGGCTGCGCCCCATGGTCGACGCCTGCCGGCCCGCCGTCGTCCTGCTCTCCCCTGGCGCCACCACCGACGGCTGGACCGCCCCGGCCCTCACCGTCGACCCGGTCTCCGGTCCCGACCCCGCACCGCCCGACCCGGCGCCGCCGTCGCCCGCCGCGCGCACGCCCGAACCGCCGTCGCCCGAACCGCCGCGGCCGGACGAACTCGCCTACGGCTTCTACACCTCGGGCTCCACCGGGACCCCCAAGTGCGCCCTCAACCTGCACGGCGGCCTGGCCAACCGGCTGCTCGCCATGGGCCGCCGGTTCGGCACCTCCCCGCACAACGTGGTGCTGCAGAACAGCCGGCACACCTTCGACTCCTCACTGTGGCAGCTGCTCTGGCCGCTCACCTGCGGCAGCCGGGTGGTCATCCCCCGCTCCCACGACATCCTCGACCTGACCGCGACCGTCGAGGTCATCGGGCGCCACCGCGTCACGATGACCGACTTCGTACCTACCATCCTCACCGCCCTCGTCGAACTCCTGGAGTCGCGGCCCGAGTTGGTGACGGGCCTGGGCAGCCTGCGGATGCTGCTGGTCGGCGGCGAGGAGATCGCCCCGGAGAGCGTGCGCGCCCTGCGCGGGCTCCTCCCGCGGCTGCGGGTGACCAACACCTTCGGCCCCACCGAGGCCTCGATCGGCTCCGTCTTCCACGAGGTGACACCCGAGGACTCCGTCCCCGTGCCGATCGGCCGGCCGATCGACAACACCTGGGCGATCGTGCTGGACGAGCGCGGGCGGCCGGCCCCCGACGGGGAGATCGGCGAGATCTGCATCGGCGGCGCCTGCCTGGGCACCGGCTACCTCGGCGACCCCGAGCGCACCGCCCTGGCCTTCGTCGACAACCCCTTCCCCGGGCTCCCGGGCGAACGGATGTACCGCACCGGCGACCTCGGCCACTACGGCGCGGACGGACTCCTCTACTTCGACGGCCGGCGCGACCAGCAGGTGAAGATCGGCGGAGTGCGGGTGGAGCTCTCCGAGATCGAGCACGCGATCACCTCGCACCCCCTGGTGCGCGAGGCCAAGGTACTGGTCGGCGACCAGGGCGGCGGACAGCACCTGGCCGCCTTCGTCACCCTGCGCGGAGAACTGACGATGGAGCGGCTGCGGACGCACCTGCGGACCCTGCTGCCGGCCGAGCTCATCCCCAAGCGGTTCCTCCGGATCGACGCCGTCCCGGTGAACGGCAACGGGAAGACCGACCGCAAGGCCCTCGCGGAACTCCTCAGGACGCGCGCCCCGCTGGACCCGAACGGCTGGAGCGCCGCCGGGAGCAGCACCGAGCGCACCCTCGCCGAGCTGTGGAACGCCCTGCTGCCGGAACCCGTCGCCGGCCCCGACGCCGACTTCTTCGACAGCGGCGGCGACTCGCTGCGCGCCCAGCGGCTCGCCCTCGCCGTCTCGGCCCGCTTCGACACCCCGCTCTCGATCCGGGACATCGTCCACGCGCCCACCATCGCGCTCCAGGCCGCCGCCCTCGACGGCCGCCGCACCCTGCCCGCCGCCCCGCCCGTCAGCGCGGCCTCCGCCGGCGACCTCACCCTTCCCGCCGACATCCGCCCGGCCGGCGTCCCCTCCGGCCCGCCCCGGCACCTGCTGCTCACCGGCGCGACCGGCTTCGTCGGCGCCCAACTGCTGCGCGACCTGCTGGACGGCACCGACGCCACCGTGCACTGCCTGGTCCGCGCCGACGGACCGGCCGCGGCCCGCCGCCGGCTGGCCGACGCGCTGCACCGGTACGGGCTGTGGTCCGAACGGAGCGGCCACCGGATCCACGCCGTACCCGGCGACCTGGGCAGCCCGCGGCTCGGCCTCTCCCCCGCCGACCACCACCGGCTGGCCGAGCGGATCGACACCGTGGTGCACGCCGGCGCCATGGTCAACCTGGTCCGCGGCTACCGCGCCCACCGCCGCGCCAATGTCACCGGCACCGTCGACCTGCTCCGGCTCGCCGCCACCGGCCGCCCCGCCATGGTGCACTTCATCTCCACCCTGGCCGCCTGCCCGGCCGGAGAGGCCGGCGACACACCGGTCCCCGAGCTGCCGGTCCCCGCCGACCGCACGCCCGACACCGGCTACGGGCAGTCCAAGCGGGTCGCCGAACACCTCGTCCAGCTCGCCGGCGACCGCGGCCTGGCGGTCGCGGTGCACCGGCTCGGCGAGGTCATGCCCGCCACCGGCACCGGAATCCCCAACCCCGGCTCCCGGGTCGAACTGCTCATCCAGGCCTGCCTGCGGGTGGGCGCCTACTTCACCAGCGACCTCAGCACCGACTACACCCCGGTCGACCACGTCGGGCGGCTGCTGGTCGCCGCCGTCACCCACCGTCAGCCCGGCTACTTCCACCTGCTGCGCCCCGGCCCGCTGCCGCTCGACGACCTGCTCGGCGCCTTCGGGTCCGCCTTCGGCCTGCGCAAGGTCGAGTACCGGGACTTCTGGCAGGCCGTCCAGCGGACGGCGGCCGCCGAGCCCGACAACCGCCCGCTCGCGGGGGCGCTCGCCCTGCTGCCGGTGCCGACCACCCGCCCCGACCGCTCACCGATGGCCTTCGAGGACGCCGCCGCCCGCTTCAGCACCACCCGCGCCGCCCACCTCGCCACCCTCGCCGCCGCCCGCCCCGTCCCCTCCAACCGCGACGGCCTGCTCCGCTACGTCGCCTACCACGCCGGCCACCTCGACCACGCCGGCCACCGGCCGGGGGTCACGCCCGGAAGGTGACCCGGTACTCCGCGGGCGAGGTGCCGACGTGACGGTGGAAGGCCGCGCGGAAGGCGGCGGGGCTGCCCAGCCCGCTGAGCCGGGCGACCTGCTCGACGGGGGTCGCCGTGGTCTCCAGGAGCTCACGGGCCCAGTCGATCCGGGCGGCGGTCAGCCAGGCCATCGGCGAGGTGCCGGTCTCCTGCTGGAAGCGGCGGATGAACGTCCGGCGGGACATGTGGGCGCGCCGGGCCAGCTCGTCCACACCCTGCCGCTGGGCGAGGTTCTCCAGCATCCAGGCGCGCAGCGGCGCGAGCTCGTCCCCGCGCGGGGCCGGCCGGAAGCGCTCGATGAACTGCGCCTGGCCGCCGGGGCGTTGCGGTGGGGCGACGAGCGCCCGGGCGCGGGCGTTGGCGACCGCCGCGCCGTGGTCTCGCCGGATGACGTGCAGGCAGAGGTCGATGCCGGCGGTCACCCCGGCGGAGGTGAGGATGTCGCCGTCGTCGACGAAGAGCAGGTTCGGCCGGACGTCGACCCGGGGGTGGCGGCGCTGGAGGGCGGCGGCGTCCCGCCAGTGGGTGGTCGCGGGCCGCCCGTCCAGCAGCCCGGCGGCCGCCAGCGCGAACGCCCCCGTGCAGATCGACACCAGCCGCGCGCCACGCGCGTGCGCCGAACGGAGCTCCGACAGCACCGCGGCGGACGGCGCGGTCTCCGGGTCCGTGTAGCCCGGGACGACGACGGTGTCGGCCTCCCGCAGCGCCTCCAGCCCGGCCGACGTGACGACGGTGAACCCGCCGCTGACCACCGGCCCGGCGGACGGATCGGTGCAGACCGTCACCCGGTAGTGCGGGTCCGGCCCGAAGGCCTGCACCGGAATGCCGAGGTCGAGCGGAAGGACTCCTGGAAGCGCCAGCACCACGACCCGGTGCTCATCGACGGCCGTCATGGCACGATCCTAGCGGTACCTGGTCCCGGTGCCACTGTCGGGGATGGGCGGGGGATTCCTAACCTGCGGTCATGGACTTCTCACTCGACCTGCCGACCGGCCCCCTCGCCGAGGCGGTCCTCTCCGCCGTACGCACCTCCACCTCCCCCTCGGTGGCCAACCACAGCCTTCGCAGCTTCCTCTTCGCCCAGCTCGTCGCCGCCCACGAGGGCTGCCTGGAGGACGCCGCCTACGACCGCGACCTGCTGTTCGCCGCGACCGCCCTGCACGATCTGGGCGCCGGCGACCTCGCCCGGGGCGAGGCCCGCTTCGAGGTCGAGGGCGCCGACCTGGCGGCCGGAGTGCTGCGGCGCCACCAGGTCCCCGAGGCGGACGTCGACCGGGTGTGGGAGGCGATCGCCCTGCACACCTCGCCCGGCATCGCCGAGCGCCGGGGCCTGCTCTGCCACCTCACCCGCGAGGGCGTGGGCGTCGACTTCGGCCGCAGGGCGGAGGTCGTCGCCCGGTGGGAGCCGCGGATCCACGCCGCCCACCCGCGCCTGTCCATGGTCCGTTCCCTGGTCGACGCCATCGTGGAACGGGCCGCCCGCTCCGAGGCCGCGGCCCCCCGCTACTCCATCGGCGGCGAACTGCTCCGCGAACGCCGGGCCCACGGCGTGACCGAACTCGAACGGGCCGCCGTGTCCTCCCCGTGGGGACCCTAGGTCCCGTCTTCAAACCCCCGTCGTCCGCCCGCAGGGCGGGCCGGGCGGCGTCTGGGTGCGTGCATCGCAAGGCGGAGGAGGGAGTCCATGCGGAGCATCGGCGACTGACGACAACGCAGCGAGGTGCGTGCCCAGGCGCCGCCCGGCAGGCGGGGGTTTGAAGACGGGCCCTAGGGCGGAGGTGGGGGAACCTCCCGGCCGCCAGGCCGGGGGCCATCGGCGACCGACGACAACGCGGCGAGGTGCGTGCCCAGACGCCGCCCGGCAGGCGGGGGTTCGAAGACGGACCCTAGACCCGCGCGGGTGGACACCGGGCGTGTGCCCGCGCCGCCGGGCGGGCAGGCGGGGCGGGCCTGGTAGAAGCGGATGGTGAGCTGCCGCAGAGGAATCATCGTCGAGGATGTCAGGTGCGAACCGAGCCCGCCCGGTTGGCAGTTGCCGGCCGCCGTCCGGGCCGGGACGCGGCTTCCCGCGGCGGTGGCGCGGTGACCGGGCCCGGCCGGTGGGCCGGCAACCGGCGCCGGCTCGCCGAGCTCCTCGGCTCCCTGGTCGAGCCGTCGACCCGCTGCGCGCTGCTGGGCTTCCCGTACTACGCCAACGTCGGCGACAGCGCCATCTGGCTGGGGGTGCGCGCGCTGCTCGCCGAACTGGGCGCCGAGGTCGTCTACACCGCCGACCACCACGACTTCTGCCCGGCGACGCTCGCCCGGCGGCTGCCGAGCGGCACCATCCTGCTGACCGGCGGCGGCAACCTGGGCGACCTGTGGCCGAGCCACCAGCGGATGCGCGAACAGGTGGTCGGCGCCTTCCCCGGCCACCGGATCGTCCAGCTGCCGCAGTCCGTCCACTTCGGTGACCCGGCCCGCCTCGAACGGGCCCGGGCCGTCTTCGACGCCCACCCCGATCTGACCCTGCTGCTGCGGGACGAGCCGAGCCTGCGCACGGCCCGCCGGTCCTTCCGCGCCCCCTCCTCGCTCGCCCCGGACTGCGCCTTCGCGCTGCCCGGCCTGCCCCGGCTCCCGCAGCCCGAGCGGCGGATCCTCTGGCTGCGGCGCGGTGACCACGAGTCGGCCGCCCCCGGCGAGCCGCGTCCGGACGGCGAGGTGCACCGCACGGACTGGACCGCGCAGGAGGGCGCCGACGCGCGCTGGACCGCCGCGGCCCGGCATGTCCGGCGGCGGATCGAGCGGGCCTCGGCGGAGCTCTGCCGGACGGCGGCCGACAGCGCGGCGGCCGAGCTGGCCGACGCCCAGGACCGCCACGCCGAACTCCAGCTCCAGCGCGGCTGCCGGCTGCTCGGCAGCGCCTCGGCGGTGGTCACCGACCGGCTGCACGGACATCTGCTGAGCCTGCTGCTCGGTCTGCCGCACGTGGTGGTCGACGACCGGAACGGCAAGATCAGCGGCTACTGGCAGACCTGGGACCACGACCGGCACCGGTCCGTCGCCCGGCGGGCGCCGGACGCCGACGAGGCGCTCCGGACGGCCGCCGCGCTGCTCGCCGACCCGGCCACGCCCCGGCCGGCCCGCGGCCGCTGAGGCGCCGTCAGGGGAAGCGGTCGATCGCCAGCAGCGCCGCGCCGATCGCGCCGGCGTCACCGGCGAAGCGGGCCGCCAGCACCGGCACGGGCGGGCGGTCGCCGGGCGCGTGGAGCCGGTCGGCGAGCGCGGCGCGCGCCGGTGCGAGCAGCAGGCCGCCCGCCGCGACGGGCCCGCCGCCGACGATCAGCGCGGCGGGGTCGAACACGTTCGCCAGGGCGGCCAGGCCGACGCCGGTGAGCGTGCCCACCCGCTCCAGGATCGCCAGCGCCTGCGGGTCGCCGCTCCGGGCGGCCTCGGTGACGACCTGGCCCGCGTCCGGCGGGCCCGCGCCGAGCAGCCGGGCCAGCGGCGAGGCCGGGCGGGCCGCCGCTTCCGCCCGCCCGCGCCGTCCGATCGCGGCGCCGGAGGCCGTCTCGCCCCAGCACCCGCGGCTGCCGCACTCGCACAGCGGCCCCCCGGGCTCGACGATCAGATGGCTGGCCTCGGCGGCGAAGCCGTGCGAGCCGTGCAGCAGCCGCCCGGCGACCACCACGCCGCACCCGAGCCCGGTGCCCAGCGTCACCAGCACCAGGTGCTCGTACCCGCGCCCCGCGCCGAGCCGGTACTCGGCCCAGGCGGCGGCGTTGGCGTCGTTGTCGGTCACCACCGGGAGCCCCACGGCGTCCGCGATCAGCTCCCGCAGCGGCGCCCGCGCGAACTCCAGCCCGGGCGCGAAGGCCAGCGCCCCGCTCCGGGCGTCGACCATCCCCGGCAGCCCGACGCCGACCGCCGCCGACCGCTCGCCGCGCACCCGCGCCACCAGGCCCGCGACGGCGGCGACCAGGTCGGCGGCCGTGCGGCGCGGCGTGGCGCAGCGGGCCCGCGCCGCCACCGCACCGTCGGCCGTCACCCGGACCGCCGCGATCTTGGTGCCGCCGACGTCGATGCCGACCGCCTCCGCCGGGGGCGCGGTCACGGGCCCGCCGGGAGGAACACCCTGGCCTCGCCGCGCTCCGCCGAGGTCCGTACCGCGAAGCCGTCCGGCGCGCGGAGGGCGGACAGGTCGCACGGCCGGTCGGTGCTCAGCAGGTCGCCGCCCACCTGGACCCGGACCGGCACCTGGGCGCCGGTCCGCTCGTTGCGGCCCTTCACGTAGCAGGCGCCGAGCCTGCCGTCCGTCACCTGGACGACGGCGCACCCGCCGCCGACCAGGTCGGCAGTGACGGGGTGTCCGCCGTACGCGGTGCGTGCCCGCACGGGGGCGTCCGAGCGGTTGAAGAGGAAGACCAGCGCCTCCCCGGGGTCCTCGGTGGTCCTGCGCAGGTCGAGCCACGGGCCCGGTCTGGCCCGTACGACGGCGCCGGGCCGGTCGGCCAGCCAGTCCTCGACGGCCGCCGCGACGGGCCGCCCGTCGAGCGCCACGACGCCGGTCCCGCTCCGCCGCACCGCGTCCGCCAGTTCGGTGCAGGGGTTCAAGTGCTCGTCCAGCGCGGGCGGTTCACCCACCAGCAGCAGGGAGCCGCCCCGCCCGACGAAGTCCGCGAGCCGCTGTTGCAGGGCCCGCTCCATGAAACGGCCGGAGACGGCGACCAGGGGCCCGGCCGCGGGGTCGGGGGCCGTCCGGCCGGTGAGTTCGGTCAGCCGGAAGGGGAGGCTCCGCCGCAGGCAGTGGGCGACGAAGGGCACCAGGGTGCGGTCGGCCGAGGGCACCGGCCGGTCGCCGTCGCGCGCCCAGTCCCATGCGCCGATCGCCGCGTACGGCGGATGGACGCCCCACCGCACCCCGGGTTCCGGGCGGGAGAGGGCGAGCGCCTGCTGCCGCCCGGCCAGGAAGTGGGTCAGCACCCGCAGCGCGGCGAACGCCGGGCCGGGGCGGGCGTCGAGCAGGATCGGCGCGGCGTCCCCGTACGGCGGCTCGAACGGCGCGAGGTCCCCGGCCGTCTCCGTCGGCAGGGCGCGGTCGACGGCGAGGTGCCGGCCCCAGCCCTCGGTGGCGCAGGCCGGGTAGACGCTGACGCCGGTCGCCCCGCAGGCGACGCCGAGCAGGGTGTGGTGAACCGGCACCACCGGAAAGGCGCAGCCCGCGTCCGCCCAGCCGAGGCCCCAGTTCTCCTCGATGTTGGGGCCCGGTCCGGCCTTGGCCGCCAGGACGTAGTGGACCAGGGCCTCCTCGTCGCGGAGCACGTCGCCCGTCCAGCCGGTGTAGGCGCGGGGCAGTGCGCCGGCCGCGCCGATCCGGTTCCTGGCCAGCCAGGCGTCATGGCGTCCGACCTCCCGACCGGGGACGCGGTCGGCCCTGGCCGGTGGCGCGCAGGTGGTGAAGACGGGGACGCCGGGCGCGAGCGCCTCGGCGAAGGCCGCCATCCCGGCGGCGAGCGCCTCGGCCGACCACCTTCCCCAATCCACTTGGGAGCGCAGCGCGTTGGCGGACACGTCCGGCGCCGGGGCGGGTGCGTCGGTGCCGGGGGCGTAGCGGGCGAAGGCCGCGGTGCCCGGCGGCGAGTAGTCGAGCGCGTCGATCGGCAGGGCGCTCTCGCCGTAGTGCCCCTCGTTGCCGATCTGGGCGGCGACGACCGGTCCGTGCGGGTGGGCGAAGGGGCGCAGGAACCGGCCGACGGCGCGCAGCCAGTCCGTCGCGTCGGCGAGGAAGCCCGGGTCATGGGCGGAGGGCAGCGGGTCCTGCCGGCAGGGCAGCGGCCGGCCGTCGGCGGACCGGGCGGCCGGCCGGGTCGGGTCGAGCGCGGGGCTGACCCGGTCGGGCAGTCCGCCGTAGGGGAGTTCGGCGTGGACGAAGGGGCCGGGTTTCACCACCGCGAGCAGCCCGGTGGCCGCGACCAGGTCCAGGAAGCGGCCCAGGTCGCGGTTGCCGTCGCTGCCACCGTCGCTGCCACCGTCGCCGTCATCACCGTCGAAGCACCACCGCCGGCCGTCGCCGTCGGCGATCTCGTGGTGCCGCCAGGGGATGTAGCAGGTGACCACCTCGATGCCGGCCTCGCGGACGGCCGCCAGCTTGGCGGCCCACCGGCCGGGACGGTCCCGGTAGTAGGGGTACTCACCGGTGATCAGGAACCGGGGGCGGCCGTCCAGCCAGAGGGTTCCGTCGACGAAGCGGGGCTTCACGGGGCGAGGCCTTCGTCGGCGGCGAGCAGCACCTTCATCGCGCGGTAGCCCGCCCCCGGCGCGACGGCGAGCAGGGCGAGCGCCTCGGCGTACCGTTCGAGCGGCAGGACGTGGGTCACCAGGTCCTCCAGCGGCAACTCCCGGGCGAGGTCCACCGCCAGCGCGAAGTCCGCCGGCCGGTACGGTCCCGCCCCCACCAGCCGGATGCCCCCGGTCACCAGGGCCCGCAGCGGCACGGTGGCGACGCCGGTCTCCTTCTCGCCCATCACCACGACCGTGCCGCCGGGCGCCATCGCGCCGAGCAGGCCGTCCGGCAGCGCCCCGGTGGTGTCGACGACCACATCGGGCCGTACCGCCCCGGCCGCCTCCTGCGCCGTCAGCACCCGGACCGTGCGCGGCAGCAGCAGCCGGGCGAGGTCCACCCGGCCCTGGTCGCACTCGGCAAGGGTGACCCTGGCCCCGCGCCGGGCCAGCACCAGCGCGCACAGCGTCCCGATCGGACCGGCGCCGACCACCAGCACCCGGTCGTCCCAGCGCGGCCCGGCCGCCGCCAGGTTGTTCAGCACGCAGGCGAGCGGTTCCACCAGGGCGCCGCGCCGGTAGGACACCGAGGCGGGCAGCCGGTGGACGAAGCGCTCGGGCACCACGGCGTAGTCGGCCATCGTCCCGTCCCGGTCGACGCCGACCTCCCGGCCCGCCTTCGCCCCGCAGTGGGCCGGCAGCCCGCGCCGGCAGGGGCGGCACCGGTCGCAGTGGTACGTCGGGTTGATCACCACCCGGTCGCCCGGCGTCACCGAGCCGACGCCGGCCCCGGTCGCGGCCACCGCGCCGACCGCCTCGTGCCCCAGCACCACGCCCCGCCGGGCGGGGAACTCCCCCAGCAGGATCGCCCGGTCGGTGCCGCAGATGCCGGTGGCCGCCACCTTCACCAGGACCTCGTCCGGTGCGAAGGCGGGGACGGCGCGCTCGTGGATCCCGGGCCGGCCCACGTCCTCGAACACGACGGCCTTCATGCGCAGCCTCCCAGCGGATCGTTCACCAACGGTCGCATAGAGTGTCCGGTATGAACCCGTTTTGGCAGCCGAGCGGGTGGCCGACGCCATCGGGCTCCCGGCCGAGGATCCTGCTGCTCGGCGCGTCGGGGTTCGTGGGCGGCGGCCTGTGGACCGCCCTGACGCCGCGCCACGAGGTCGTCGGCACCTGCGCCACCCGGCCGCTGCCGGGACTGGTCCGGCTGGACCTGCGGGACGAGCCCCGGCTGGCGGCGCTCGCGGCCGGCGGCTTCGACCTGATCGTCCACGCGGCCGGCCTGGTCCCGCTGGAGGCGGCCGAGGCCGACCCGGCCCTGGCCCACCGGCTCAACGTCCGCCCCGTCGAGGTGCTGCTGGACGCCGTACGCGGCTCCGCCACCAAGCTGCTGCTGCTCTCCAGCGACAACGTCTTCGACGGCACCCGCCCCCGGTACACCGAGGACGACCCGAGGTCCCCGGTCAACGTCTACGGGCGGACCAAGACGGCGGCCGAGGACCTGCTGCTGGCCGAGGGCGGGCACCTGATCGTGCGCATTCCGCTGGTCTTCGGGCGCGGCCCCTGGGCGAACACCTTCCTGGACCGGCTGGCCGGTCCGACGACCGCCGCCCGCACGGACCTGGTCTGCGCCCCCGTCTACCTGCCCAGCATCGGCCCGGCGCTGGAGCGGCTCTGGGACCGCACGGGCGTCGTGCACTACGGCGGCGCCGACGTGCTGACCCGGTTCGAGCTGATGTCCGCGGTCCGGCGGGCCCTCGGCCTCCCCACCCGGGTGGTACCCACCGAGGGCGGTTCCGGCTGCCGCCGCCCGCCGCGGCTGGTGCTGCGCAGCACCCGGCACACCCTGCTCGGCCCCGGTCTGGACGAAGCGCTCGCGCACCTAGCCGCCTAGATCGGCGACCAGGGCGAGGTGGCGCTCGGCGTCCACGCCACCGCCGGGGCGGGTGAGCCCGGCGGCGAGGTCGTTGATCAGCAGGGTGCCGAGCAGGTAGTGGCCGAGGGCGAGTTCGGTGGGCGTGGAGTCCCGGCCCCGCAGGTCGGGCTTGGGCTTGCGGTCCGAGAGCCGGCACGGGGCCTCCGCCAGGACGTGCAGGTCGTGGGTGAGCAGCAGCCGTTCGCGCCAGAGCGGGTCGTCGTGGAACAGGGCGGCCAGGCCCCGGTGGGACGCCAGGTGGGGCAGGAACCGGTGGATCGCCGCGCGGTAGCCCGGGAACACCGGCTGCCGGAAGCCGACCTCGTAGCCGTGCTTCGACCTGTGCACCGAGAAGCCCGTGCGCAGCGCCGGGTCCCAGACGGTGAGGCTGAAGAGCGTCTTGGCCAGGTCGTAGACCGGGTCCCAGGGTTCGACGGAGCCGCGCGGGTCGATCAGCCGGAAGTCCTCCGCCGCCGCCCCGGGGCTCGTGGACAGCAGCACGTTGCGGGTGTTGGCGTCCCCGTGTCCGGGGGCCATCAGCCGGGCGGGTGCCAGCCCGGCCGGCAGCCGCCCCGTCAGCCGGCGCAGGACCAGGTGCGGGGCCTCGCAGGGCACTCCGTTGACGGTGAGGCGCTCGGCGGCCATCAGCTCCGCCGGCAGGGCGCGGGACAGCACGGGCAGGCGTCGCAGGAACCGCCCGACGACGACGTCCGCCAGGTGGCCGGGCGGGGTGGGGTGGGAGCGCGCGGCGTAGCCGTCCAGGACCAGGGCCTGGACGAGGGCGGTGTAGCGGCGGAAGAACTCCCCCGTGCCCTGCGGCGAGGCCCGCAGGGGTGCCGCCAGGTCCGCCGAGTCGTAGTACGGCGTGGTGCAGGCCGACCAGCCGTCACCGTCCAGGACGTGCGGCACCGGCAGGTAGTGCGCGGCCAGCCGCGGGGCGACGGTGCGCAGCAGCTCGATCTGGCGCGGTTTGCGGCGGAAGGAGACCAGGTCGTGGCCGTCCACGGCGCCCGGTGCGGGCACCAGGACCTTGACCACCAGCCGCTCCCCCGCCGGGCCGGTGGCCCGGTGCACCCGGGCGGGCGACCCGCCGTCCAGGATCTCCTCCCCGACGGTGAGGCAGAGGGCGTCGGCGACGGCCGCCAGGACCGTCTGCCCGGTCCACCCGCCGGGCGGGCGGGCGGCGGTGACCTGCCGGTGCTCGGTCGGCACGGCCGCCTCCTACCAGCGGATCGAGTCGATCAGCGCCGCGTGCAGCTGCGGGGTGCAGGCGGCGATGCAGGAGCGCTGGTTCAGCGGGCCGATCTCCAGCAGCAGGGTGTCGTGCAGCGGCTTGCCGTAGGCGTCGGTGATGGTGACGCCGGCGCGTTCCGCCAGGTACACCGAGGCCGCGATGTCGTACGGGAACAGGTGCAGCACACTGCCGTGGCCGACCCGGCGGAAGTCCGCCTCGGTCTCGGGGCGGTCGCGCAGCAGCCGGTTGCCGATGTCGACGTAGGCGTCCATCTGGCCGGTGATGATCCGTGAGATGGAGAAGGAGGCGCTGTTGAACACGTAGACGCCGCCGGTGTTGGCCGAGGCGTCGATCAGGTGGCCGTAGGCGCCGGTCATCAGCTGCGCCGGGTGGCCGTTGAACTCCAGGGACCAGAACATCCGCTCCGGGTCGGCGGTGGCGGAGAGCCGGGGCACCGGCACGGGGTAGCCGGACGACTCGATCCCGCTCCCGTCCGCGTCGGCGTACAGCCAGTTGCCGGTCTTGATCTCCTGGAGCATCGCGTACCGGATGTCGCCGATGACGGGCGCCTCGCCGAACGGTGCCGCGGCGATGGAGACGCAGGCCATCTCCAGGTCGGCGGCGGCGCCCCGGGTGCCGTCGATGGGGTCGATGATCAGCACGTACCCGGGCGCGCGGCCGATGGTGCGCAGCCCCTCGCTCTCGGTGTAGACGGCCACCGGCTCGCCGCGCTCGCGCAGGAAGTCCCAGGCGGCGCGTTCCGCGAGCACGTCGACGGGGAACTCCGCGTCGCCGCCCTTCGCCGTGCCCGCCACGTAGCGGCTGCCGACCTGGTGGAGTCCGTCGCGCACGGCCGTCCGGATCCGCCCGGACAGCTCCTGGACGAGGCCCCTCATGAGACCGAGAGGAGCAGTCGTTCCAACAGGTCGCACATCTCGTCCGCCTCCTGACGGGTCATGATCAGCGCCGGGCGGACCTTCAGCACGTTGCCGTGCCCGTACAGCGAGGTCCGCAGCAGCAGTCCGTGGTCCATGCCGAGTTCGGCGAGGTGGTTGGTGAGCGCGGGGTCGGGGCGGCCGTCGCGGTCGACGATGTCGATGCCGATCATCAGCCCGACGCCGCGGACCTCCTGGACGAACGGCACCCTGGCGGCCAGGTCGCGCAGCCGGCCGAGCACGTACGCGCCGACGTCGCGCACGTTCTCCAGGAAGCCGGGGCGGCCGATGATCTCCAGGGTCTTCAGGGCGGCCGCGGCGGCCAGCACGTTGCCGCCGAAGGTCGAGTTGATGTGGTGGCCCTCGACGCCGGTCAGCCGCTCCTCGGTCAGGATGCCGGCGATCGGCAGGCCCGCGCCGCCGAGGCCCTTGCCGAAGGTCATCATGTGCGGGGCGACGCCGAAGTGGTCGGCGGCGAACATCCGGCCGGTACGCCCGAAGCCGGTCTGGATCTCGTCGAAGACCAGCACGATGCCGCGTTCCTCGCACAGCTCCTTGAGCGCCTGGAGGTAGCCGTCCGGCGGGACGACGTTGCCACCGTTGCCGCTGATCGGCTCCAGCACCACGCAGGCCACCCGGCCGGTGCTCGCGTAGTCGATGAAGTCGTTGATCCGCTCGACGCACAGCAGGCCGCAGGTGGCCCGCTCCTGCCGGTAGAAGCAGCGCAGGCAGTGCGGGTCGGGGACGTGCACCACACCCGGCAGGTGCGAGGGGAAGGGGGCGCGCCGGAAGGCCGCGCCGGAGGCGCCGATCATGCCGAGGGTCTGGCCGAGGTGGCCGCGGAAGAGCGTGACCACGTCGGACTTCCCGGTGTGCACCTGGGCGATCTTGACGGCGCCCTCGTTGGCGTCGGAGCCGCTGGCCGACTTCAGGTGCACCCGGGTGAGGTTCGCCGGTGAGACCTCGGCCAGCTTCGACACCAGCGCGTTCAGCGGCTCGGTCTGGAACCTGGAGGTGACGTGGATGAGCCGGCCGGCCTGTTCGCGGACCACCTCGACGATCTCGGGATGGGCGTAGCCCAGGCTCAGGTTGAACGTCCCCGAGGAGCAGTCGAGGAAGCGCCGCCCGTCCTCGGCGTAGAGGTGGACGCCCTCGCCGCCGACCACCCGGAGGTCGTCCGGCCGGTAGTAGTAGTGCTGGAGCGCCGCCGCGGCGTCCCCGCCGGGCGGGGCCTTCGGCGTGGCGGACGCGGCGCGTGCCGCGGGGCTGGCCTGTCTCATCGGCTTTCCTCCGACAATTCCTGGCAGATCGACCTGCTCGAAGGATTCGAAACGCAGATCCGCCTCGTGGAGATCGAGTGCGGCGGTCATCGAGTTCGGTATCGCGACGCAGCGGATTCCGGCCCTTTTCGCGGCGCGGACGCCGCTCGGCGAATCCTCGAACGCCACCGCCCGCTCGGCGGGAATTCCCAGCGAGGCCAGTGCCGCAACATAGAGATTCGGTTCCGGTTTCGCGCTGGCGCGGTCGCCGTCGGCGCATTGCACGGTGCTCCACCCGTCCGCGAGGCCGCATTGCCGCGCGTACCGGGCGACCCATTCCCGGGTCGAGTTGCTGACGATCCCCCGGGAGATCCCGAGGGCGTCGACCGCGCCCAGGACCCGGTGCACACCGGGCCTGCCGCCCAGCCCGCCGAGCAGCCGCGACTGCCGGCGGCGGACCCTTTCCTGCAGTTCACGGCGGTCCGCCGTACAGCCGGTGGCCCGTTCGAGCTCCGACCACAGGTCGGGCCCGATGGTGCCGACGAGGGACGCCCACACCTCGGCCGGGAGCCGGTGGCCGAATTCCAGAAAGGTCTCCGCATGGGCGCGGAATATCTCTGCCTCCGGATCCCACAACGTCCCGTCGAAATCGAAGAGAATCGCGTCTACGTCCTTCACGTACACCTCCGTCGAGCGGCGGACGGCCGCGCGGCCAGGGTCAGTGCACGGAGCCAGGCACCAGGGGTCCATCATGGCCCAGCCCCACCGGGCCCGCCATTCATGGTTCGTCGACGCACCCACGACAGGCGTAGGAAACCGTGCGGGCACGGGAACGGGGTGCTCGACTGGAAGGCAGGCCGGCGAAGGACCGGAGCGAGAGTCGAGGAACGATGGACGCAGACAGCCGCCCCACCGCGGCGGCTCCCCCCAGCGGCCCACGTCCCCGGGTCGCCGTGGTGGGCCACGTCGAGTGGACGACGATCGCGGGCCTCGACCGGGTGCCCGCCGCCGGCGAGGTGCTGCACGCGGACCCGCTCTGGCGGGGCCCGGCCGGCGGCGGTGCGGTCGCGGCCGTGCGGCTGGCCGAGCTGGCCGGCGGCTGCACCTTCTTCACCGCCCTCGGCGACGACCACGCCGGGCGGCGCTCGCGGGCCGAACTCGAACGCCGGGGCGTGCGGGTACTGGCCGCGCCCCGCCCCGGCCCCACCCGGACGGCGGTGAGCATGATCGACCGCTCCGGCGAGCGCACCACCGTCACCCTGGGCGAGCGCCTGCAACCGGCCGCCGCCGACCCCGTCGGCTGGGGGCGGCTGGCCTCCTTCGACGCGGTGTTCTTCACCGCCGGGGACGCCGCCCTGCTGCGCCTGGCCCGGCGGGCCGGGGTGCTGGTGGTGACCGCGCGCGAGTTCGCCACCGTACGGGAGTCCGGCGTCCGGGTCGACGCCCTGGTGGGCAGCGCCTGCGACCCCGCCGAGCGCTGCGACCCGGCGCTGCTGCGCAGCCTGCCGGACCTGGTGGTCAGCACCGAGGGCCGGCACGGCGGCGTGTTCACCCGATGCGGCCAGCCCCCTCGGCGCTACCGCCCCGCCCGCGCGCCCGGCCCGCTGGTGGACACCTACGGCGTCGGGGACAACTTCGCGGCCGTGCTCACCTACGCGCTCGCCACCGGCTCGGCCACGGCCGACGCGCTGGACCTCGCCGCCCGGCACGGCGCGGCCTGCACCACGCGGCGCGGCCCGTTCGCGGCCGGACCCGCCCCCAGGCGGCAGGAGGTCGGGGTGTGAAGCGGCTCCTCCTGCTGTGGGACATCGACGGCACGCTGATCGACAGCGACCACGTCTGCGAGGCGCTCTACCCGCACGCCTTCGAACGCCTCACCGGCCGCCCGGCGCTGCACCGCGTCACCATCGCGGGCCGCACCGAACTCGACATCATGGACGAACTGTTCGCCCGGCACGGCGTCAGCGGGATCGATCCCGGCCTGGTCACCGCCGAACTGGCCGCACAGCTGCACCGGCGGGCCCCCGCACTCCGGGCCACCGGACGGGCCCTGCCCGGCGCCGTCGAGGCCCTGCGGGCGCTGGCCGCCCGGGAGGACGTCGCCCAGTCCGTGCTCACCGGGAACCTGCGGGCCAACGCCGAGCTGAAGCTGGGGCTGTTCGGGCTCGCGGCCCACCTGGATCCCGCGGCCGGCGCGTACGGCGGCGACGCCCGCGAGCGGGCCGCGCTCGTCCCGGTCGCCCGGCGGCGCGCGGCGGCCGTGTACGGGGCGGGCTTCGACGCCGGCAACACCGTGCTGATCGGCGACACGCCCCGGGACGTGCAGGCCGGGCGCGTCGGCGGGGCGCGGGTGGTCGCCGTCGCCTCGGGCGCGAGCAGCGCCGCCGAACTGCGGGCGGCGGGCGCGGACGCGGTGCTGGCGGACCTCCGCGACACCGCCGCCGTGCTGCGCGCCGTCCGGGCGGTGGGGCTCACCTCGGGGAACCCCGGATGACGGGGGGCGTCCGCCCGGTGCGCCTGGTCTCGGTCGTCATCCCCGCCCGCAACGCCGAGGCGACCATCGCCACGCAACTGGAGGCGCTGTGCGGGCAGACCTACCCGGACCCGTGGGAGGTCGTCGTCGTCGAGAACGGATCGAGCGACGGCACCCGTGCGCTCCTGCGGTCCTGGCAGCGGCGCATGCCGCGACTGCGGGTGACCTGCACCGGGGCCCCCGGCGTCAACCGGGCACGCAACGCCGGCTGCCGCCACGCCGAGGGCGAGTTCGTGCTGCTCTGCGACGCGGACGACGTGGCGGCCCCCGGCTGGGTGGCCGGCCTGGTCGACGCCCTGCGCACCAGCCCGGCCGTCGGCGGCGCCCTCGAACGCCGGCTGCTCAACGGGCCGGTGGCCCTCGCCGCGCGCCCGCCGAAGAAGCTCCCCGCACTGCTCGACACCTTCGGCTTCCTGCCCTACCCGGCGGGCGCCAACTGCGGCTTCCACAAGGAGCTGTGGCACCAGCTGGGCGGCTTCGACGAGAGCTACCACGGCGGCGGCGACGACACCGAGTTCTTCTGGCGCGCCCAACTGGCCGGTCACCGCCTGGCTTTCGCCCCGCACGCCGTCGTGCACTACCGCCACCGCGGCGACACCCGGGCCATCGTCCGCCAGTCCTACGGCTACGGGCGCTCGCACCCCAAGCTCTACCGCGACTTCGCCCCCGCCGGCATGCCCTCCTCCCCGCTCGCCGACGCCGCCGCCGCCTGGTGGCGCCTGCTGCTCCGCACCCCAGACCTCCTCGGCCCCACCGACCGCCGCGCCGCCCTCCTCGCCCAACTCGCCCTCCGCACCGGCCGCCTCACCGGCAGCGCCCGCCACCGCCGCTGCTACCTGTGACGGGCGCCGGGCGAGCCGGCTACGGCCTGCTGTCGTAGAGGTTGAGTCCGCCGATGATGTCGGCCCCGTCCACCCAGAACTCGCTGCGGTTGCCGTACTGGTCCCACGCGGCGATCTCCAGGGTCATCCACTCGCTCCAGTGCGTCAGCGGGCCGTTCGGGATGTGCCAGCCGTCGCCGCCGGTGGTGGAGTGCACCCAGGTGAAGCAGAGGTAGCGCTCGGGGTAGCTGCGGTCGTAGATCCTCGCGTAGTCGGACCACAGGTTGCCGTCGGGGAAGTCGGTCACCTGCCCCAGGCTGTGCCCGTCGTCCGCGTCGTAGTACGCGGAGGCGTGCGGCTCCTTGTTCCAGACGTAGCCGCCGTAGAAGTTCGCGTGGTGGTTGTCGGACGGGATGTGGCTGGAGAAGAGCCCCACCCAGCCGTCCTGGCTGAAGCAGTTCCACACCTTGAAGGTGACGAAGTGGTTCTCCCCGGAGTTCAGCGACAGGTAGTAGTTCCAGGCGTCCGTCGTGACCCACTCCGTGACGCCGCCGAGGGCGGTCGTCGTGCGCGCGTACTCCCAGCTGACGTCCCCCCGCCGGTGCACCGTGGCCGACAGCGGGGTGAGGACGATCTTGTCGCTGAACGTGCCGTTCAGGGAGCTGGTGAAGGTGTCGCCGGAGTCGGTCTTGACCAGGACGCCGATCGACTTCGCGTTCACCACCCCGGACCCGCAGTAGACGTAGAACGTGACCTGCTGGATGCCGCGCTCCGCGGAGGAGGCCTCGGCCTTCTCGCCGGCGCCCCCGGGGATCGCGGTGTAACGGTTCGCGCTGTCCGTGTAGGACCAGGCCGACCCGCTCTTCCAGGAGAGCGTCGACTGGTCGACGTAGTCGATGAGCCACAGCCGCGAGAGCAGGTGCCCGGGATCGACGGCGGTGATCCCCCCTTTCTCGTCGGTCGGCTGGACGCTGACCGTCACGGCGATCCGGTTCTGGCCGTTCGCGTAGATGTCGCAGGTCTGGTAGCCGCTCTCGATCACTACCGAGAGCTTCGAGACGCCCGTCCAGGTCGACATGCCCGGCCTCCTTCGTCCGATTCCCTCCCACCAGCCTGACGCCCAGTCACCGCGAGCGGCACGGGGCCTCGCGGATTTGGCCGATTCCCGCCGAGGCCCATCCGGCCCAGCCCGCCTGGCGATTTGTCGGCACTTCTCCGACTGTTGGCCTGTGCCGCAGCCCCACCGACCCCAGGAGGAACGGAATGGACGTCATGGAATTGACCGGGACGTACACCTACCGGAGTTTCCTCGAACTGCCGGACCCCGTCGACGACTTCAACCGGCTCCGGTTCGCCCAGGCGACCCTGGAACTGACGGCCGGAGCGGACGGCGCGGTCGGCGGTGAGCTGATCCTCTCGGACCCGGGAGAGGAACCACTGATCATCATGGACATGACCGGAACGGCATCGGCCTCGTCGCGCGTCTCGTTCACCCTGACCGGCCGGGGCCGCCCGCCCATCACCGACTTCCACTACGAGTACGACGGCGCCGTCCTGCGCCACTGGGAGGCCGGCGTCGGCCAGCGCACGGTCCTCGCCGGGACGGTGCTGCGGGCGGAGCCCCACGGGGGCGCGCCGGCCGGGCGGACCGCGAGCTTCCTGGCGGTGCGGCGCGACTGACGGGACCGACCGGACTGGCCGGACTGGCCGGACCGGCCGGACCGGCCGACCGGCGGCGCGGCGGGCGCGCAGCCGGGCGGGCGCGCAGCATGGAGACAGGGACCGGCGTCGAGCCGAGCGGTGCGGAGGAACCATGACAGCCACCACCCCGGGCCACAGGAGCCGTCCGATCGTCCTCGGCGTGGACCGCGATCCCGGGCCGTTGGCCACCGCCTGGGCCGCGGACGCGGCCGAGCGGCGCGGGCTCCCGCTGCGGCTGGTCCACGCCGTCCCGTCGGTGGCCCGCGAGTTCCGCCCCGCCGACGAGGGCCGCTACCACAAGGCGCTGCGCGAGCGCGCCGACGAGGCGCTCGACCGGGCGGCCGCCGAGGCCCGCGCGCGCCATCCCGGTCTGGTGATCACGACGGTGGTCGAGGAGGACATCCCGGCGCCCGCGCTGTGCCGGGAGTCGGCGCACGCCTCGCTGGTGGTCCTCGGCACCCGGCGCCTCAGCCGGGTCGCGCAGGTGCTGAGCCTCGCCTCGGTGACCGTCCCGGTGAGCGCCCAGGCCCGCTGCCCGGTGGTCGTCGTGCCGGGCCCCGAGCACACCACCCAGGACCCGCCGTCCGTCGTGGTCGGCGTCGACGGCAGCCCCGCCGCGGCCAACGCCGTCCGCTTCGCGCTCGGCCTCGCGGCGGAACGGCGGGCCGACCTGCGCGCCGTCCGGGTCCGCCAGCGCGCCGCGTTCGACCGGACCGACCCGCGCACCGTCGAGGCGGAGCTGCGGCGGGAGCTGGTCACCGGCACCGCGGGCCTGCACGCGCTGCACCCCGAGGTCCACCTCACCCACGAGGTGCTGCACGGGCACCCCGTCGAGGAGCTGGCCCGGGCGTCCGAGCACGCGCTCGCCGTCGTGGTCGGGCGGCGCGGCGACGGCGGGTTCACCGGCATGCGGATGGGCTCCGTGCCGTCCGGGCTGCTCCGCCGCGCCCGCTGCCCCGTCATCACCGTCCCGGCGCCGCCGGACGACGGGCGCTGACCGGCACCGATCCCTCCCGGGAGGAGGCCGCCGTGAACGAACCACCCGCCACCGACGGACCCGCTGCCGCCGGACCGGTCCTCGTCGGGTTCGACGGTTCACCCGAGAGCCTCGCCGCCACCGGCTGGGCGGCCGACGAGGCGCGGCGCCGCGGACTGCCGCTGCACCTGCTCCAGGCCTGGCCGTGGCCGAAGACCGATGTGCTCGGCACGGACGAGGTGATCAGCCGCAGCCGGCGCCGGCTGGCCGACCGGGAGGCGGAGCTGCGCGCGGAGTTCGCCGGGGGCGAGGTGACCTCGGCCCAGGTCTCCGAGGACCCGGTCGAGGCCCTGGTGACGGCCGGGCGCACCGCCTCCCTGCTGGTGCTCGGCTCGCGGGGGCTGGGCACCGTGCACGGCTTCCTGGTCGGCTCGGTGAGCCACCAGGTGCTGCGCCGGGCGGCCTGCCCCATCGTCCTGGTGCGCGCCGTCGCGGAGGGGAGGCCCGCCCCGGAGGGCCGGGAGGTCGTGGTGGGCGTCGACCTGAAGCACCGGTGCGACGCGCTGCTCGCCTTCGCCTTCGAGGCCGCCGGCCTGCGCGGGGCGCCCCTGCGGATCGTCCACGGCTGGGAGCCGCCGATCGGCAGCGAGTACATGGCCTCCCCCGCCGTCGACGGCAGCGCGGGGGACCTGTCGGCGGTCGACCGGGACGGCATGGACGCCCTGCTGGCCACCTGGCGCGACCGCTACCCGAAGGTCGAGGCGACCACCGTCCTGGTGCACGCCCCGCCGCCCGCCGCCCTGGTCGAGGCCTCGGCGACGGCCGGGCTGGTGATCGTGGGCCGGCCCGCCCGGCGGTGGCCGCTCGGTACGCACCTGGGCCCGACCGCACACGCCGCCGTCCACCACATCGGCTGCCCGGTCGCCGTCGTCCCGCACGCCTGAGCGCCGCCGGGCAGGCCCCGGCCCTGCACGCCGGGAGCGTGGACGGGAGCGGCGGCACCAGCGGGTTCGCCGGGACCGGCCGCCTCGGCGAGCCGGCGCACGACGAGGTGCTCGCGGCCTTCCGGCACGTGGTCGAGCGCGCGCACCACGCGGGCAAGCCGGTGGGGACCCTGGCCGGCAGTGAGCGGCTCGCGGAGATCGCCAGGGCGGCGGGCTGCCGGTTCATCGCGGTGGGCACCGACGTCGGACTGCTCACCCGCGGGGGCGCGCAGCTCCTGAGTGCCCACCGGCCCACCGACCGGCCCGTCCGGCCCGCCGTGTACTGAACGGGTCCGCAAGGGAAGGTCTCCGACTGACCGTCAGGCTTGATGTTCGGGCCGTCCGCCGTCGGCGGACGGCCCGACAGCGGCTACTTCTCGCAGGCGATTCCGTCGCCGTCGCGGTCGAGCGCCGAGCGGTAGCCGGGGTCGCCGCGGTGGAGCGGGGCGGCGCCGGCGGCCTTCGCCTCGTCACAGTTCCGGTAGGAGGCCGCCGGGCGTTCGGGGGTCGGCTCGGCGGCGGGGGTGGTCCGCGGCGGCGCGGGGACGGTCGCCACCGGGGGTTCGGCAGGCCGGACCTGAGGCGCCGTCGGCACGGGCGGGGTGGTGCGGTCCGGCGCCGGGACGGGCGCGGGCGCGGCGGAAGTCGTGACCGGAGCGGGAACGGGGGTCTGGACGGGCGGCTGAACGGGGGGCGGCGTCGGGACGGCGGTGACCGCCTCAGGCGTGGGGACGGCGCTCGGGCTCTCGGTCGGGGT
This sequence comes from Kitasatospora sp. NPDC008115, assembly GCF_042957205.1. Taxonomy (NCBI): domain Bacteria; kingdom Bacillati; phylum Actinomycetota; class Actinomycetes; order Kitasatosporales; family Streptomycetaceae; genus Kitasatospora; species Kitasatospora sp. NPDC008115. Next base: position 51,165 of record NZ_JBIBHU010000015.1, read on the forward strand.
GGCCGAGGCCGACTCGGTGGGAGTCGGAGTCGGAGTGGGCGAGTCGGTGGGCGCGGGCGTGGTGACGGTGGCCACCGGCGCCGCCGGGTCCTTCTCGGCCGGGCCGAGGATCGCCCCGAGCCAGAAGAAGGACATGAACACGCACCACACGGTGAGCAGCACCTTGAGGGCGACGTGCACCCGCCGCGACCGCCACAGCAGCACGGCGGCGACCGGCGGGAGCAGGATCAACAGGGCGATCCGGACCAGCCGGTTGCCGGTGGTTCGCGGCTGCGGTGGGGTGGGCGGCTGCGGGTTCGGGTGCACGCGTAAGGTCCTCGGGTCGTCGGAAGATCTGACCGCCGCACAAGGCCCGGGCGGTCCGGAGAACGATGATCGTATCCGCCCGGACCGGACGCCGATGACCACTGCCATGGACCGTCCCCAGCGGCGTTCACCCCTTCCGGCGACCCGGTCGCCGATGTGTTCGAACCGGCCGCGCGGGCCCGGCGGACGCCTCGGGGCGCAGTGCCACGGCTTCGCCACAGAAGTGGCGCCGGGCCGGGCCCGTCACCCGTCACCCGGCGCCGGAAACCCGGCCGGCCGGCCGGCCCGGTGCGGGGAAGACGTGACGATCCAGCAGCGGCGGGCGCGGGGCCACCCCGGGCCCGCCCGCCCGGATCCAGTCGGCAACCGCCTCCGTCGCGGCCGGGTCGTTGACCAGGCCCAGCCAGACCGGCCGTCCGCCGGCCGCCCGGCCTCCGGCGGACGGCCGGACCACGATCACGTTCGCCTGCTCGCACACGTCCAGGCAGGCGGAGATCCCCACCGGGGCGACCTCGCGCAGTCGCGCCGTCTGCGCCGCGTGGTCCGCGCCGGCCACCTTGACCGTGCCGCAGCAGCAGTCCCGGCAGACCACCACCCGGCAGGGCACCGCGCCGGGCGGTTCCGCCGCCTCACCGCCCGTGACGGCTCCCATGCCGACTCCCGTACCGGCGAGGGCTCCGCCGACGGCTTCGGGCCTTCCGAGGTCCATGAGGTCGGGCACGCCGAACCACCCCTCTCTCCGGGGAGATCCGCCCCGGGCTCCAACGAGGAGGCGACGCCGTGAGTCTCCTGGCTCCCGGGTCGCTGCTCGTCCCGGCCTTCCCGCCCCTTGCGGGGGCAGTGGCCCGTGCGGGATCCGCTCGCCGGTCACAGTGGCGGGACCGCGCCGGATTTCCACCGGCTTCCTCGTTCCGCCGTCGCCCTGTCGCCGATCATCATCCCATCGGAGCGGCCGCTCGCCCAGCCCACCTCCGGACCGGCCGGCGGCACCCGTGCGGCCGGCGGTACTCCCGCGGACGGCGGGTCAGCCGGTGCCGCCGGCCTGACCGACCGAGGCCGGCGGAGCCGGCGGACGGGCCCGCCCGCCGTCGTGGCCGGACGCCGCCACCGCGATCAGGGCGACCACGACGGCCGCCACCGCCACCCGTCCGAGCGCCCGCACCACCCAGGCCGGCAGCGACCGGGCCCCGCCCCGCCCCGGCGCACCCAACCGCTCGGCCCGCCGGGCCGGCCGCAGCAGCCGGACCAACAGCAGGACGGCGAGCGGTACCTGCAGCAGCCACAGGACCGTGCGCGGCCACTCGCCGAACCACACGTTGGTCCCGTAGAGCAGGGTGTGCCAGACGCTCAGCACGTAGACGACGACCACGAAGCGGTGCAGCCGGCGCCAGGTGTTCGGCCCGATCCGGTGCCGCACGTAGAACAGCAGGCCGAGCGGCACGGCCAGGTAGAGCGCGCCCTGCCCGAGCGGGATGGCGGTCCGGCCGGTACCGGAGTCGTACCAGCCGGGCACGAAGCTGTCGGCGAACCCCGACCAGAGCCGGTCGCCCCACGCCGACTCGGCCTCGTAGCGCACGAGTTCGGCCGCGAACAGCAGCGCGTGCGCGAACATCAGGGCCGTCGTGGTCAGGCTCGTCGTGCGGTGCCAGCACTCCAGGGTCTGCCGGGCGACCGGCAGCCGGGCGGGCCGCGGACCGGACAGCAGCAGCCCCAGTACCACCGTCCCCCAGGCCCACAGCAGTCCCGACCAGCCGAACGCCTGGCTCAGCAGGTACATCCAGTACGTGCGCGAGTCGTCCATGAACGGCATGACCGCCACCGTCGCCGAGGTTCCGGCGTCCATCCGGACGTACAGCAGCACGAACACCGCCGCGGTGACGCCGACCGCCGCGCCCGCGTCGGGCAGCGCGGCCCGCAGGTCGGCGCGCAGGGCGACGCGTTCGGCGGGCCGCCTCCCGGCGGCGGGCGGGGCGTCCGGAGCGTCGTCCCCCGACGTCGTCTCAGGCAGCATCGTGGACCTTCCGGAACGGCGGGACACCTTTTGACGGTGTACAGCAGACGATGGGTCGAACAAGTGTGGCGGAGGGCTTCCGGCTTGCCGAGCCCGTATCCGGCCAGAGTGGCACGTGGACCGGCGGCCCTTCCGTCGCAGCGCCCCGACGCCCCGGCCCGCGGACCGACCGCATTCGGACAACCGCCCGCACGCGCCCTGCCACCGGAGCGCGAGCCCCCGTATGCTCATGACCGCAGCCGGTTCGCGCCTCCCGACCGACCGGACTTCGGCGGCGCGACGCAAGAGGGAACCCGGTGGGAAACCGGGACTGTCCCGCAGCGGTGAGTGGGAACGAAAGCCGTCATCAGCACTGGGCCTGGCTCCGCCCCGGCCCGGGAAGCGACGGCCGGTAGGTGTGCGCCGGTCCTTCGGCGCACCGGCCCACGAGTCCGAAGACCTGCCGCTGCGCCCGCACCCCCACGTGCGGGCTGTGCACGGTGACCTCGTGGACTGGGTCGGCGGTACGGACGGCTGCGCGGCGTGCGACGACACGCCGTGCCCTCCTCCTCCGGGTCATGACACGGGGCTCGGAACGAGGAGAAGGACGTGCCCGTGACCGCGCGAGTTCCGCCCGCCCGCACCGGGCGCCGACCGGCCCGCCCACCGGCGGCACGGGCGGCGCGATGGTGACCCCCACCGGAGGGGCCCGGCCCGCCCCACCGCCGGGCGGCACGCTCTCCGGTGTCTGCCACGGCACCCTGGGCGAGCTCTACCAGGGACCGCTGCACGCCGGTCCCCGCCCCGACATCGCGGTGGTGTCGTTCCCCGTCGACCGCCACTCCTGGGTGCACTTCACCCCGGGGACGGACCCGCCGGACCCGCTGCCGCTCGGGGCGAAGGCCGCGACGGCCGCCCGGCTGTTCCTGGAGCGCTTCGGGCTGACCCTGCCGCCGGGCCGCTGGTGCGTGCACTCCGAGCTCACCATCGGGGTGGGCATGGCGAGTTCGACCGCCGACATCGTGGCGACGCTGCGCTGTCTGTTCCGGATCTTCGCGCTGCCGTACGACACCGGGGTGGTGCTCGCCGTGCTGCGCGAGATCGAACGGGCCGACAGCGTCTTCCTCGACGAGTTCGCCCTGCACCTGAGCGGCCGGCACCGGGTGGTGCGGCGGCTGGGCACCGGCATCGGCTTCCACACCGCGTACATCACCGAGCCCGGGACGGTGGACACCGCCGCCGTCACCGACCTGCTGCTCGGGCACTACCGGCGGCACGGCGAGGAGTACCGGCGCTGCCTGACCGACCTGCTGACGGGCTTCGCCGCGGGCGACCCGGCCGCCGTCGCGCGGACGGCCACGGCCAGCGCCGCGCTCTCCCAACTGGTGCTCCCCAAAGGGACGTTCGACGCGCTGCTCGCCCACCGCGAGGAGTTCGGCGCCGACGGGATCTTCGTCGCCCACACCGGTTGCCTGATCGGCTACCTGCTCCCCGAACGCCCGGACGCCGCGCTCAAGTCGGACCTGTCCGCGTTCTTCCACTCGCTCGGCCACCAGTGTTCCTTCGCCCAAGGAGGCTACAGGTGATCCACCCCCACATCGCCGACGCCCTGAAGGTCCCCGATCTCGTCCGGCTCACCGACGGCCTCGTGCTGGTCCGGTTCGAGTCGATGAAGATCTACTCGGCGCTCGCCGCCGTCCGCCACCTGCTGGAGCGCGGCACCGTCCGCCCCGGGCAGACCCTGGTGGACAGCTCCAGCGGCATCTACGCCTACGCGCTGGCGCTCGCCTGCCACCGGCACCGCATGCGCTGCCACATCGTCGCGTCCACCACCGTCGACGCCACCACCCGCGCCCAGTTGGAGATCCTCGGCGCCACCGTGGAGCAGGTCGTGCCGTCCCGGGACCTCAAGCTGGACCAGGAACTGCGGGTGCGGCGGGTACGCGAACTGCTCGCCGAACACCCGGACTGGCACTGGATGCGGCAGTACCACGACGACGTCCACTACCTCGGCTACCACGAGGTCGCCGACCGGATCACGGCCGCCTTCCCCGGCGCCGCGCTGACCGTCGTCGGCGGCGTCGGCTCCGGCGCCTCGACCGGCGGGGTGGCGACCCGGCTGCGCGCCTCCGACCCGTCGGTGCGGCTGGTCGGGGTACAGCCCTTCGGCAGCGTCACCTTCGGCAGCCAGCGGCACCACGACCCGGAGGCGATCATCGCCGGGATCGGTTCCTCCATCGTCTTCGACAACGTCCGCCACCACCTCTACGACGGCATCCACTGGCTGGACTTCACCCACGCCATGGCGGGCACCGTCGCCCTGCTGCGCGACCACGCCGTCTTCGCCGGGCTTTCCACCGGCGCCGGCTACCTGGCCGCGACCTACGAGGCGCGCCGCCACCCCGACCGGCTGCACCTGGTGATCGGTGCCGACACCGGCCACCGCTACGTCGAGCGCGTCTTCGCCCGGCACGCCGAAGCCCCCGACCCGGCCGCGTTGAAACCGGTCGAGGTCTCCGCCCCCGAGGAGATGTCCATGCCCTGGTCCACGATGGCCTGGCGGCGCACCGCGTGCCCGCCGCACCCCGAGGAGCGGGCGGCATGAGCATCGTCTGCCTGGAATCGCTCACCTTCGGCCTCGGCCACCTGGTGCGGGCCGCCGACGCGCTCGGCGAACGGCTGACCCTGCTCACCCGCGACCGCTCCTACTACACCTACGAGTTGGAGCGGCTGCCGGCGGACGCACTGGACGTCGTGGAGACCGACACCTTCGACGTGGACGGGCTCGCCGCGCTGCTGCAGCGCTCCCCCGGGCCGCGCGGCCTGATCAGCTCCACCGACACCTGGACGCTGGTCGCCTCCGAACTCGCCGAACGCCTCGGCCTGCCCGGCCTCGACCCGGCCGTCCTGCGGCTGACCCGGGACAAGTCGGCGGTGCGCCGCCGGCTGTACGAGGCCGGGCTGACCCGCGGCCGGGCGGTACCGGTCACCGGGGCCGGCCCGGAGGCGGCGGAGGCACTCCTCAAGGAGCCCGGCCTGCCCGCCGTCCTCAAGGACACCGCGGGCACCGGCAGCCAGAACGTCTGGCTGGTGCGCGACCCGGCGGAGCTGGACGCCGTCCTCGCCGAGGCCGCCGGGCGGGAGTTCCGCGGCCGGCTGTTCGCCGAACCGTACTTCGCCGGGCCGGTGTACAGCGCCGAGACGCTCGGCTGGGACGGCCGGACCAGGCTGCTGGGCGTCTCCAGCCGGCTGATGTCCCCCGAGCCGTACTTCCGGGAGGAGATCACGGCGTTCCCGGTGGCGTTCCCGGAGCCGCGCCGGGCCGCGCTGGAGCGGTGGCTCGGCGACGTCCTCGCCGCCGTCGGCTACACCGACCGCTTCGCGCACGTGGAGTTCGTGCTGACCGCCGACGGCCCGGAGATCGTCGAGATCAACCCGCGGATCGGCGGCGCACTGGTCGGCGAAGGCCTGTGCCGCGCGCTCGGCGTCAACGTGTACGAGGCGCTGGTCGAGGCCGCGCTCGGCCGCCGCCCCGCCCTGATGGACGCCGAACCGCCCGGCGGCCCGGCCGTCGCCTTCGTCCTCGGCTACCCCGCCGCGCCCGGGGTGTTCACCGGCGTCGCCGGGCTGGAACGGCTGGCCGGCCTGCCCGGCTCGCCCGCCTGGTACCCGGTCAGATCGGTGGGCGACGTGGTCGAGCACCTGGCCGACAGCCGCGGCTACGCGGGCATCGTCTACGCGGAGGGCGAGACCGCCGAGCTGGCCACCCACCACGCGGTCGCCGCCGCCAACGCCCTGCGGGTGCTCACCGAGCCGGTCGCGCCGCCCGCGGCCGCCGACGGGGGCGGGGCCGACAGTGGCTGACCGCACCGCCGGCCCGACGGGGCTGCGGGCCGCGCTCGGCACGCTCGACGGGCCGCTGCGGTTCCTGCTGCTCAGCTCGTTCCTGATCCCGCTCGGCAGCTTCATGGTGCTGCCGTTCATGTCGGTCTTCCTGCACGAGCGGCTCGGCATGGGCCTCGGCACGGTCGGCGTCGTGCTGGCCGCGGCCTCCCTGGTGCAGTTCTCCGGCGGGATCGCGGGCGGCGCGCTGGCCGAGCGGATCGGGTTGCGGCGCACCATGCTGTGGGCGCTCACCGTCCGTACGGTGGGCTTCGTCGGCCTGCTGCTCGCCCTGCGCTGGCCGCCGCTGGCGGTCGGCGCGCTCGTGCTCACGTGCTGCGGCGCCGCGCTGTACCTGCCCGCCAACAAGGCCTACCTGGTGCGGGGCGTCGACGACGCGCGCCGACCGGCCTTCCTGTCGGCGGGCAACGCCGCCCTCAACGCGGGCATGGCGGTCGGGCCGCTGATCGCCGGGCCGTTCGTGCTCTCCTCGCCCGGCTACCTCTTCCTCGCCGCCACGGCGCTGTTCGCGCTGGTCACCGCCGGCCACGCGGGGCTGCCCCCCGGGGCCGCGCCGCAGCGGGCGCAGGAGCCGGACACCGGGCGTGGCCTGCTGGCCGGGATCGCGGTGCTGCCGTTCGCGGCCAACGCGCTCGCCTTCTACCTGTACTTCCACTTCCAGCACTTCCTGGCGATGTACGCGGTCGAGCGGGCCTCGGGCACCTTCTACAGCCTGGTGCTGCTGCTCTGCTTCACGCTGGTCATCGTGGTGCAGCCGCTCGCCTCCGACGCGATCCGGCGGATGCCCTACCCGATCGCCCTGGCGGCCGGCTTCGCCGGGCTCGCCGCCGGGCTGGCCGTGCTCGCCGCCGGCACCCGGCCCGCGCTGCTGGCGGGCGGGGCGCTGATCACCCTGGGCGACATCGTGCTCTTCCTCAAGAACGACCTGGAGGCGCTGGCCCGCAGCCCGCGCTCGGACGCCGTGGTCTTCGGACAGCAGCGGCTCGGCGCCGGACTCGGCGCCTGCGCGAGCGGCGTCCTCGGCGGACAGCTCTACGGACTGTCCGAACGGGGCGGCCACACCGGGCTGTTCTGGCTGCTGGCCGCCACGCAGTGCCTGCTGCTGCCCCCGCTGCTGCTCGCGCTGCGTACCCGCGCCGCCGAACCCCATCCCCCAACCGCACGACGACGAAGGAGCACTGAGGCCGCATGACACGGACGGGCGGGTTCCAGGACGACGACTTCTGGACCGAGTTCCACGACTTCCTGTTCTCCGAGCAGCGCCACACGCAGGCCGAGGAACTGCTCGGCTCCTCCCCGCTGCTGGACTTCCCGGCCGGCTCCCGGGTGCTCGACCTGTGCTGCGGGCCCGGCGTCTTCAGCGTCCCACTGGCGCGGCGCGGCCACGCCGTGACCGGCGTCGACCTCAGCCCGCCGATGCTGGAACGCGCCCGGCGGCTGGCCGACGGGGCCGGCGCCAAGGTGACGTTCGTGCGGGCCGACGCGCGCACGTACGAGGCGCCGGGCGAGTTCGACGTGGTGCTCAACATGTTCACCTCCTTCGGCTACTTCGAGGACCCCGCCGACAACGCCCGGGTGCTGCGCACCATGCACGACAGCCTGACGCCCGGTGGGACGCTCGTCCTCGACCTGGCCGGCAAGGAACTGCTGGCCCGCCGGGTCACCCCGCCGAAGGTGGTGCGGCGCGGCGAGGACCTCGTCGTCCAGACCGACACGGTGCTGGACGACTGGGCGCGGCTGCGCAGCGACTGGGTGCTGGTGCGGGGCGAACGCGTCACCCGCGCCACCCTGGTGTGGTTCGTCTACAGCGCGGTGGAGCTGCGCCGGATGGCCGAGGAAGCGGGGTTCGAGCGGATCGAGGTGTTCGGCGGCTTCGACGGCCGCCCGTACGACGAGGACGCCGAGCGCCTGGTGCTGCGGGCGGCCCGCCCGGCGTGACGGCGGGGCCGGGGGGCGTGCGCGCTCCCCGGCCCCGCCGGGCAACCACCACCACGACACCGCCGCGACGGGGACAGGAAGCCGGTGCGAGTCCGGCGCGGTCCCGCCACTGTGACCGGGGAGGGCGCGGCGCGCCCTCCCCGGGAGTCAGGACACTGGCCCGTCGCGGGCCCGTTCCGAGGAGCGCGGACTCCCCAGGAGGCTTGCTGTGCACGACCGTTCCACTCGTCCCGCCCGTCCCACTCGTCCCGCCCGGCCCGCGCGCCCGGCCCGCGTGCTCCGCGCCGGGCGCTCCGCCGCGGCCCTCGCCCTGGGCGTGCTGCTGGCCGCCGTCGGCTGCGGCGCCCCGGCCCGGGGCGGCCCGGCGGCAGGCGCCGCCCCGGCGCCCGGCGGTTTCCCCGTCACCGTCCGGAACTGCGGTGTCACCACCACCTACGACCGGCCGCCCGCCCGGGTCGTCACCGTCCACCAGCACCCGGCGGAACTGCTGCTCTCACTCGGGCTGCGCGACCGGATGGTCGGCACCGCCTTCCCCGACTCGCCCGTCCTGCCCGCCCTGCGCGAGGACTTCGCGTCGATCCCGGTCCTGGCGGCGAAGGAGCCCTCGTTCGAGAGGATCCTGGAGGCCGACCCGGACCTCGTCTACGGCGGATACGGCAGCGCCTTCGCCGAGAACGAGGGCCGCTCGCGCAAGGCGTTCACCGACGCCGGGATCCGGACCCATCTCAACCGCGAGTACTGCGGCGAGCGGCGGGTCACCATGGCGGACACCTACGAGGAGGTCCGCACCCTCGGCCGGATCTTCGGCGTCCAGGAGCGCGCCGAGGCCCTGGTCGCGGACCTGGAGGGCCGCGTCGCCGGGGCGGTCGCCGCCGTCGCGGGCACCCCCGAGGTGCCGGTCCTCGTCTACGACAGCGGCGACAAGGCGCCGTTCACCGCGGGCGGCCGGAGCCTCGGCACCGAACTGATCCGGCTGGCCGGCGGCCGGAACGTCTTCTCGGACCTCGACGCCGTCTTCGGGGACGTCTCCTGGGAACAGGTCGTCGAGCGCCGGCCGGAGGTCATCGCGGTGTACGACTACGGTGACGCCGGAAGCGCCGAGGAGAAGGAGCGGTTCCTGCTGGCGCAGCCGGCCCTGGCCGACGTGCCGGCCGTGAAGAACCGGCGGTTCGTCGTCCTGCCGCTGACCGCGGCCCTGGTCGGCGTCCGGTCCGCGTACGCGGTGGAGGACCTCGCGCGCGGCCTGCACCCCGGGAGCTTCCGGTGACGGCCCCGCGCCCCGCCGCCGGGACGCCGGCCGCGGTCGGCCCCGACGGCGCCCCGCCGGAGCGGACGTCGGCCGGCGCGGACCGGCGGCCCGCCGCGTCCGCCGTCGTCCTCGGCGTGCTGGCCGTCGCGCTGCTGCTGTCCGCCGCGGCCGGGCTCGCCCTCGGCTCGGTACGGGTGCCGCCCGGGCAGGTGTGGGGCATCGTCACCCACGCGCTGGGCGCCGGCCACTCGCCGCCGGACTGGTCCCGGGCCCGGGAGACCATCGTGCTGGACGTCCGGGCGCCCCGGGTGCTGCTGGGCGCGCTCGCCGGGGCCGGGCTCGCCGTCGTCGGTACCGCGCTCCAGGCCCTGGTCCGTAACCCGCTCGCCGAGCCCTACCTGCTCGGCGTCTCCTCCGGCGCCTCGCTGGGCGCCGTCACCGTGATCGTGTTCGGGGCCGCCCTGTTCGGCAGGCTCTCGCTGTCCGCCGCGGCCTTCGCCGGGGCGCTCGGCGCGCTGCTGCTCGTTTACACCACGGCCCGCGCCGGCGGCCGGATCACCTCCTCCCGGCTGGTGCTCTCCGGCGTCGCCGTCGCCGCGGTGCTCACCGCCGTCCTCGACCTGCTGCTGCTCACCACCGGCCGCGGCAACGAGGCCCGCGCCGTCCTCGCCTGGACGCTCGGTGGCCTCGGCGGCGTCACCTGGGACACCCTGTGGCTGCCCGGCGCCGCCGTCCTGCTCGGGCTGGCCGTCCTGCTGCCGCAGGCCCGCAATCTGAACCTGCTGCTCGCGGGGGAGGAGGCCGCCGCCACGATGGGACTGGACGTGGCGCGCTTCCGGGCCCGGATGTTCGTCCTGCTCTCGCTGGTCACCGGCGTGCTGGTGGCGGCGGCCGGGCCGATCGGCTTCGTCGGCCTGATGCTCCCGCACGCGGTGCGGCTCGTCGTCGGCGGCGACCACCGGAGGGTCCTGCCGACCGCCGCGCTCGGCGGCGCCGTCTTCCTCGTCTGGGCCGACATCGCGGCCCGGGTCGTCGCCGCGCCCGTCGAGATCCCGGTCGGCGTGCTCACCGCGCTGTGCGGCGGCCCGTTCTTCCTCTGGCTGATGCGCCGCGACGCCCGCCGGGGCGCGTCGTGAGCGCGGCCGACCTCGCCGTCGACGGGGTGACCCTCACCGCCGGGGCCCGCCGCCTGGTCGAGGACGTCTCGCTCGCCGCGCGGCCCGGCGAGGTGGTCGGCCTGGTCGGACCGAACGGCAGCGGCAAGTCCAGCCTGCTGCGTGCCGTCTACCGGGCGCTGCGCCCCGAGGCCGGGCGGGTCCTTCTCGACGGCACCGACACCCGGGCGCTGCCCGGGCGCCGGCTCGCCCGGACGGTCGCGGCGGTGGTGCAGGACCAGGTCGCGGACTTCGACCTGACGGTGCGCGAGGTGGTCGCGATGGGCCGCAGCCCGCACAAGCGGCTGCTCGACGGCGACACCGCCGAGGACGCCGCGCTGATCGGCTCCGCGCTCGCCGCGGTGGACGCCGGCGGGCTCGCCGGGCGGTCGTTCGACCGGCTCTCCGGCGGCGAGCGGCAGCGCGTCCTGATCGCCCGGGCGCTCGCCCAGCAGCCGGCCCTGCTCGTCCTCGACGAACCGACCAACCACCTCGACGTCCGGCACCAGTTGGAGCTCCTCGGCGCGCTGCGGCGATTGCCCGCGACGGTCCTGGTGGCACTGCACGACCTCAACCTCGCGGCGTACTACTGCGACCGGCTGTACGTGCTGAGAGCCGGCCGGATCGCCGCCGCCGGGCCGCCCGCCGAGGTGCTCACGCCGCGGCTGCTCGCGGAGGTGTACGGCGTGACGGCGGAGGTCGCGGTCCATCCGCGGACGCGCGCGCCGCAGGTGACCTTCGTGCCGGCCGACCCGTACCCGGCCGGGACGGGCGGCCGTTCCGCGCCTTGACCCCCGCCCGCGCCCGCTCCGTGCCGGCCCCGGGGAACGTCAACCCGTGGGCCGGGGCGGGGTGCTGGTGCCGCCCGCTCGCCCCGCGTGGCAGTGTTCCGCACATGGACACCACGCCCGAGGATCCAGAGGTCACACTGGTGAACATCCGTCAGACGCATGGCCCCCTGCTGAGCCGACTGCTTCCCGACGACGACCCGGACGGTCTCACGGTGCGACAGGGGCAGTTCCACACCGTGGTCGTCGGTTCGGACCGCGTCGTGTGCCTGCCCCGTACCCGGGCGGCGGCCGCCCGGCTGCCCGGGCGCGCCGCCGCACTGCGCCTGCTCGCCGGGCTCGACCTCGGCTTCCGCACACCCGAACCGCTGGTCCAGGGCGGAACCCACGACGCCGACGGAGGGCCGTTCCTGGTACTCACCCGCATCCCCGGGGAACCGCTCCGAGCCGACGCACTCGGCGATCTCCGGGTGGCCGAGACCGTGGCGGCGCAGTATGCAACGCTGCTGGGTGGTCTGGCCCGGGCCGGCGACGACGGGACGGTACGAGCAGTGCTGCCCCGGGTGCCGGCGGACCGGTGGCGGCACTTCGCGGAGGGTGTGCGCGCGGAGCTGTTCCGGCTCATGTCCGACAGCGGGCGGCTACGGGCCGAACGGGAGCTCGCAGCACTCGACGGCCTTCCCCACCTCACCCGAGCGGTGGTGCACGGTGACCTCGGTACCGAGAACGTCCTGTGGGAGTGGACGCACGGCCTGCCCCACCTCGCCGGAGTGCTCGACTGGGACGACGTCGCACTCGGCGACCCGGCCGAGGATCTTGCGGCCGTCGGCGCCGGCCACGGCACCGGACTCCTGGAACGGGTGCTCGCCCTGGGCGGCTTGCCGGACCACGGACTCACCACCCGCATCGCGGCGATCCGCGGCACCTTCGCCCTGCAGCAAGCCCTCTACGCCGTCCGCGACGGGGACGAAGGAGAACTCGCGGACGGCCTGGCCGACTACCGCTGAGGCGCGCCGGCACAACCGCCTCATCGGGACGTCGGTCGACAGCGCCCCGGTGGACCTCGTCGGTCCCGGCGCCGGGAACGGCCTCACCGCGGCCCCGGCCGGTCGGGAGCCGGGGTCCGGCGCGGGTGCGCCCCGGCGGGGCCGTGGCCCTCCGGGAACGCACCCGGCGGGGGCGGTCGGGACCCGTCAGGTCGAGGCGTCAGGTCGAGGCGTCAGAAGGGCAGGACACGGCGGAGGAAGGCGTCGTACCAGAAGTTGGCGTCGCCGTCGACCAGGGTGCCGTCGTCGGCGGTGAACAGGACCGCGGTGCCGAGGCCGCCGACGACCGGGTCGTAGGAGCTGCCGGTGGACTGGGAGCCGTCGGCGGCCACGCTGACCCGCTCGGTGCGGCCGGTCCACAGGTCGTGCCGGAAGACGTCGCTGGCCTGGTTGGTGTCGCCCTGGACGAGGTTGTCGGCGCCGGAGTCGAAGTACACCCAGCGGTTGCCGGGGGCGACGACCGGCTGGGAGGAACTGCCGGTGGTGACGGTGCCGGGCAGGGCGATCGGCAGCCGCCGGACCGCGCCCGTCCTCAGGTCGCGGACGAAGAGCTCCTGGTGGCGGAGGTTGCCGCCGGGTTCGTCGGGGACGAGGTAGGAGTAGACCGCGAGGCGGCCGTCGGGGCTGATCGTGCCGGTGGCCGCGGGGTGCGGCGCGCCGGACTCGTCGGCGCTGGCGACCGTGGTGCGGCCGGAGGCCAGGTCGTGGACGTAGTACGGGTACTCGCGGGGCGGCCGGGCGGCCGCGCCGTCGCCGTGGAGGTGGCGGGGCCGGGGCTGCGCGGCCTCGTCGTCGGGGGCGGCCTGTGCGCCGGCCGGGTCCTCGACGACCGGGCCGCCCTCGGTGCTCGGCACCAGGTTGGTGGCGCGGGAGACGAAGCCGACGCTCCCGCCGTCCGCGCTGATCACCGGCCGGAAGGAGGGACGGTTGGCCGGTGAGCCGTCCGCGCCGATCGTGAGCAGGCGGGTGGTGTGCTGCCACCGGTCGGTGACGTAGATGTTGACCGTGCCGTAGTGGCCGGCCCCGGGGGCCAGGTCGTCGCGGGTCGAGGAGAAGGCCACGTAGCGGCCGTCGGCGCTGATCGACGGCTCGTTGGCGTACCGGTCGGGTTCCAGCCGGGCCGGACCGCCGGCCGTGATCCACTCGATGCCGCCGGTCCACAGGTCGCGGACGTAGACGTCGGTCGTGCCGTTGGTGTCTTCCGGGACGAGGCCGGCCAGGGAGGTGAACACCACGGAGCGGCCCAGGGCGTCGATCCCGCCCTCGTAGGAGTACTCGTCGGCCTGGGTGCCCGTGGAGGTGAGGCTGATCCGCTCGACGCCTCCGGTCCACAGGTCGCGGACGAAGACGTCGGTCATGGCGTTGGTGTCGCCCGGCACGATGTTGGTGGCGTCGGACTCGAAGACGGCCCAGCGGCCGTCGGCGCTCAGCCCGGTGGCCCGGCTCCCGTAGTCCGGTTCGACGCCGCCGAGGCCGGTGCTGAGCCGGGCGGTGCGCGCCCAGATCCCCCCGGCGTGCACCGCGCCCGCCTGCGCCGCGCCGGCCGGGGCCGGGGCGGCCTGGGCGGGGACGGCCTGGGCGGGGACGACCGCCGTGGCCACGGCGAGGACGGCGGCGGCCAGTACCACGGCGGCCCGCGCCGCGCGTGGTCCCCGGGTGGTGCGTACGGTGCGGGCGACCGGTGGTGTGGTGCTCATGGCGGGTTCCCTCCCCTGCTCGCGCCTCACCGCGCGCCCGGCCCGACGCCGCCGCGCGGCCCGCCCCCCTCGGCGGTCGGCTGGGTACGAGCCAACCGCCGGGCAGGATCCGGGTCAATGCCCCGGACATCGCTTTGATGAGAACCCGCCAACCCGTCGCCTCCGGCGTGAGGCGTTCCGCCCGCCGGACCCGGAACGGCCGTTTCCGGCCACCGCGCGGACGGGACGTGAGGGTGCCGTGGGGCCGGCGCCACCGGTGCGGCGGGAGACGGGACGGGCGGGACGCAACACGTTCGGAGGGGCGCCCTCCGGACGTCCCGGGAAGGGCCGGCAACGGCCCGAGCCGGGCCCGCCGCAGGCCTGTGCGGCCGCGCGGCGCGCCCCTACGATGTGAGCGCCGTCGGGCCTGACCCCCGACCCGCCCCTGCCGGCCGACACCGGGCGGCACCGGTCCCCGCCCTGACGGACCGGTCGCCACCCTTCGGCCGCCGCGCGTCCGGCTCACCCCGGGCACGAGCGAAGCAGCGGGGCGGGCAGCACCCGCGCAGGCCGCCCGTGACCCACCCACACCCGAGGGGTATGCCCATGCACGCCGGCACCGCCGTACCACCGGTCGGACCCGTCCCCACCGTCCCCACCGTCCGAACGTTCCGCGCCTTCCGCGCCCTGCTGCCCGTACTCGCCGTGCTGGCCGCCCTGTTGGGCGTCAGCCTCCCGGCGGCCGGCCCGGCGCACGCCGCGGTACCGGACCGCTGGGGCTTCGCCTACCTCGACAACCCGGCGCCGCCGCCGGGGTACGTCCCCGACACCACCCGACAGTGGGGCAGCTGGCCCTCGCCGGCCACCAACCCGGTGCGGGTCGACAAGGTCGGCACCGGCTCCTACGTCGTGCACTTCCCGCTGATCGCCGGCCCGGGCGGCATCGCGCACGTCACCGCCGTCGCCCGCACCGGCTCCTGGTGCCAGGTCCGGGGCTGGGCCACCGCGGGCTCCGGCCAGGACGTCGCCGTCGGCTGCTACCGCACGGGCGGAGCGCCCGAGGACAACCGCTTCACCGTCCTCTACACCACCAGCAGCGGCGTGCCGTCCCCGGCCGTCGGCGGCTACGGCTACGTCTTCGCCAACCCGACCGGGTCGGTGGTCACCCAGTACAACTCGACCGGCGGCACCAACGTCGTCGGCTCCGGGGGCACCGGCATCTGGAAGGTCTGGCTGCCGGGCCTGGGCCAGCCCACCCCGGCCGGCAACCTGGAGGTCACCGCCGTCGACGCGGCCAACGGCGCGCGCTGCAAGGTCGCCGACTGGTCGCCGTCCTCGACCGGCCAGACCGTCATCGTCAACTGCTACAACGCGGGCAACGTCCTGTACAACACCCGCTGGACGCTGAGCTACTCGGAGAAGCGTGCCGTGCACGGGCCGGCCCTGCCGCCCAACTTCTTCGGCTACCTCTGGTTCAACGGCGGGCTGCCCGCCACGACCAACTTCAACTCCTCCGGCGCGGTCAACACGCTCGCCGGCTCCGTCCCCTACACCGTCAACCTGCCGAACATCGCCGTCCCCTCGGACACCGCGCAGGTCACCGCCTTCGGGCCCGGCCCGGACCACTGCACCCTGGCCACCCCGTGGAACCGCAGCGCAGGCACGGTGAACCTCTACCCGATCTGCTTCAACGCCTCCGGCTCGCCGGTGCCGTCCCGCTTCTTCACCGCGTACACCTCGGCGTCCTGAACCGCCGGCGGCCGGGCCCGGGGCGCACCACCGCCCCGGGCCCGGCCCGCGCCCGCGTCGGGCCCTCTCCTCCGTCGGCCCTCCGTGTGCGCCGGTCAGGCGTCGACCAGGTGTGCGGATGCCGTGGGGCCGCCCGGCGCCGGCCGGCCTTGCCGACGCCCGGTTCCTCCCCTGGCCTCGGAGCGTGTGCATACCCGGTTCCACTGCCCTGACCTGGGCATGCGCGCCCGATGAGGTCCTCGGCGCAAACGCGGCGGAGCGCCGACCCCATGGTCGGCGCCCCGCCTCGTTCCCGGCCGCCCGGCGCGCACCCCCGCGTCCGTTGCGGCCCGGCGCACACTCAGGCGGTCGGTGACGGCCGCCTGCGCTGGAGCCACAGGCCCGTGAGGCAGACGGCCACGGTGAGCGCCAGTGCCAGCAGGGCGTCGGCACGCGACTCCTCCAGGACGATCATCACCGCGTACAGCCCGAGGAGCGCGAGGAGCGCCGCCCAGGTGAGCGCCGGGAACATCCAGACGCCGGTACCGGGAACGGGCCGTCGTCCGTTGGCGCGGTCCTGCCGACCGAGCACCAGGTGCGCCGCGGCGATGCCGATCCAGGTCATGTAGACGGTGTTGCCGGTGATGCTGACGAGCCGGCTGAAGGCGGTCGTCGGGTGGACGATCTCAAGGACCAGGCAGAGCGCCGCCAGCGCGGAGGTGAACAGGATCGCGGTGTGCGGCGCCCCGCGCCGGGAGACCCGGGCGAACAGGGACGGCGCGTCGCGGTCGCGGGCCAGCGCGAACAGCATCCGGGAGCTGGCGTAGACCTGGGAGTTCATCGTGGAGAGCATCGCCGCGAAGATCACGATGTTCAGCACGGTGGACGCGCCGGGCATGCCGAGGTGGTCGAGGGTGGCCGCGAACGGGCTCTCGCCGACGGCGGTGCTGTTCCAGGGCAGCAGCAGGAGGACCACGGACAGCGAGCCGAGGTAGAAGATGGTGACCCGCCACATGATGGTGCGGGTGCTCTTGCGGATCGCGGCGGCGGGGTCCGCGGCCTCGCCGGCGGCGATGGTCACGATCTCGGTGCCGGAGAAGGCGAACATCGCGCCGGAGGTGGCGATCACGACACCGCTGAAGCCCATCGGCAGGAAGCCGCCCTGGCCCAGCAGGTTCGTGGTGCCGGGCGCGGGGGTGTCCGGCAGCAGTCCGGCCACCGCGACCAGGCCGACGCCGATGAACAGGGCGATCACCGCGACCTTGACCCACACCGCCCAGAACTCCATCTCGCCGTAGGCGCGGACGGAGCCGAGGTTGACGGCGGTCACCGCGCCGAGCAACAGCAGGGCGACCGGCCAGACCGGGAGTGCCGGCAGCCAGCCGTGCACGATCTCGCCGAGTGCGATGGACTCGATGCACATGCCCAGCGGCCAGCCGACCCAGTAGATCCAGCCGCTGGCGAACCCGGCCCAGCGGCCGAACGCCAGCCGCCCGTAGACCGCGAAGGCGCCGGTGTCGGGGCGGGTCACGGACATCTCGGCGAGCATCCGCATGACGACGATGACGATGACGGCCGTCAGGGCGTAGGCGATCAGGACGCCCGGGCCCGCCTGCTGGATGCTCACGCCCGAGCCGACGAAGAGCCCGGCGCCGACCGCGCCGCCGATGCTGATCATGGTCATGTGGCGGCTGAGCAGACTCTGCTTCAGCCGGGGTCCGCCGCCCGCCGCGGAGTCCCGGGCAGGAGCGGACTCCCGGGCCGGGGCGGCGCCCGCCCGCCCCTTGGTGTCGCTCACGACTCCGCCCCCGCTCTCCGCTGGGCGTCCACCTCGGTCAGCAGCGCGCGGAACAGCGGCAGCCGCAGTTCGGCGTCCGGGATCAGCGCCTCCGGGTGCCACTGGACGCCGACCGTCCAGGCGGCGCCGTCGGCCGTCGCCTCGACGGCCTCCACGCACCCGTCGTCGGCGCGGGCCGAGACGCGCAGGCCCTCGCCCACCCGGTCCACCGCCTGGTGGTGACCGGAGGCGATCCGGATCCGCTCGCGTCCGAACGCCCCGGCCACCGCGCTGCCGTCCGCCAGCGCGACCTCGTGGACGGCCCACTCGATCCCCGGCTCCGGGTTGTGGGTGACGTCGGTCGGCTCCATGTCGACGTGCAGGGTCCCGCCGCGCAGGATGTTGAGCAGCTGCATGCCGCGGCAGATCCCGAGCATCGGCCGGCCGTGCTCCAGGGCGTGCCGGACCACGGCGGCGTCCAGCCGGTCCTGGGCGGGGTTGACGTCGTACAGCGACGGGTGGGCGGAGTCGGCGCCGTAGAGGGCCGGGTCGACGTCCCCGCCGCCGGGCACCACGAAGCCCGCGCAGCCGGCGAGCCGCTCGTCCAGCGGGCTGTCCTCGGAGTGCGGCTCCAGCAGGACGGGCTCGGCGCCGGCGGCCCTGATCAGGGCGACGACCTCCTCGAAGATGCGGTTGGCCTCACCGATGCGCTCGTCGGCGCCCGGCGCGTCGCCGTCGCTGAGGCGTACGGGTATCCCGATGAGGGGGGCCGGGTGGTCGATGAGGGTCATAGCTCTCCCGTGAACGGCTTGCAGATGCGATGCGAAATCTAGAAGATAGATTTCATGGATGGCAAGACCTGGACAGAACACCTCGAACCGGTGCGTTCGGCGGGGGCCGCCGAGGCCATCGCCCGCCGCCTCGGCGAGCTGATCGGCGCGCGCATCCTCGTCGGGGGTGACCGGCTGCCGCCGGAGAAGACCCTCGCCGAGCTGTTCGGCGTCGCCGTGATGACCGTCCGCCACTCGATGGCGGTGCTGCGGGAGGACGGGCTGATCGAGACCCGGCGAGGGCGCGGCGCCGGTACCTACGTCGTGCCCGACATCCTCACCCGGATCGGCGAACTGACCGCCCTGCACCCGTACACGCTGGCCGACATCGAGGAGCTGACGGCCTGGCGGATCGCGGTGTCCGGGGAGGCCTCCGCCCGGGCCGCCGGCCGGGCCTCCGATGCGGGACTGGCCAGGATGCGCGAGCTGGAGCTGGCCGCCGACGCGGCCGTCGCCGACCCGGAGGCGTACCGCACGGCGGACGCCGGTCTCCACCTGTTCATCGCCGAACTCTCGGGCTCCAGGCGCCTGTTGGAGGCCGAGCAGGGAATCCAGCACGAGCTGACCAGGCTGCTCGCCAACCACCCCGGCGGCACCCGGGCACGCAGCACGCCCGATCAGCGCCACCGTGCCCTGGCCGCGGCCATCGAGGCCCGCGACCCGGCACGGGCCCGCGAGCAGTTCGCCATCCACGCCGCGGCCACCGCGGACCTCTGCCTCCCGTTCGTCCAGCAGGCGCCCGACGGGGCGTAGCGTCCGCCGCGCGGGGTGGGGCCGGAGCCGTCCGGCACGGCCGGGGCGATGGCCGGATGTGACAGAACCCCGTCATTGCGGACACGCCCCGGGCGGCGGAAGGATCGGGGCATGCCCGAACCACGCACCGTCGTCATCGCCGCGTTCCCCGGGGTCGAGTTGCTGGAGGTGACCGGCCCCGCGGAGGTGTTCTCCGTCGCTGCCCGCCTGGTGGCGGGCGACGCGCCCGCCTACCGGGTGGAGATCGCCGCCGCGCAGGCCGGCCCGCTGCGCACGGCCGCCGGGATCAGCCTGGTCGCCGGGCGGTCGCTGGCCGAGGTGGGCGGCACGGGTGTCGACACCCTCCTCGTGGCCGGCGCCATGGAGCACGGCGACGGCCGCTACCGGGCCGTCGTCGACGAGGAGGTGGTCGCCTTCGTCGCCACCGCGGCCCCGGCCGCACGGCGCGTCGGCGGGGTGTGCGCGGGCGTCCACCTGCTCGCCGAGGCCGGACTGCTCAGCGGCCTGCCCGCCACCACCCACTGGCTCACCGCCGGCCAGCTGGCGGCGGGGTACCCGGACATCGCCGTCGACCCGGAGCCGATCTTCATCCGCGCCGGGCGGATCTGGACCTGCGCGGGCGTCACCGCCGCGCTGGACCTCGCGCTCGCCATGGTGGCCGAGGACCACGGTCCGGCCGTCGCCCTCGACGCCGCCCGCGCCATGGTCATGTACGTCAAACGCCCCGGCGGCCAGACGCAGTTCAGCGTGCCGCTCTCGCTCCAGGAGAGCGCCGACGACCGCATCGACGAACTCCGCCGCTGGATCGACGACAACCTCGCCGAGCGGATCCCGGTCGAGGCCATGGCCGCCCGCCTGAACCTGAGCGTGCGCCACTTCGCCCGGGTCTTCCGCGACCGCACCGGCCGCACCCCGGCCGACTACCTGGAGGCGGTCCGGGTCGAGGCGGCCCGCCGCCTGCTCGAAGAGACCCCCCGCAGCCTGCCCGACGTCGCCGCCGCCAGCGGACTCGGGTCGGTGGAGACCCTGCACCGGGCCTTCCGCCGCCGCCTGGGCGCCACCCCGGCCGAGTACCGCCGCCGCTTCCGCCCCCACGCCACCGCCCGCTGAACCCCGGCAAGGAGCACCTCCGTTGTCCCGTACCGAGATCGTCCCGATCCCCGTCCTGGGCCGGCACGCCGTCAACGCCTACCTGCTGCTCGGCCGCCACCCGGTCGTCGTCGACGCCGGGATGCCCGGCAGTGGCCGCCGCATCACCGAACAGGTCGCCGCCCACGGGGTCGACCCGCGGGACGTCCGGCTGATCGTGGTCACCCACGGCCACCTCGACCACTTCGGCTCCGCCGCCGAACTGCGCCGCCTCACCGGCGCGCCGATCGCCGCGCACGCCGCCGACCTCGGCCCCTACCGCACCGGCCGGGTCCGCGAACCGTACCTGCCCACCGGCCCGATGGGGCGCCTGATGGCCCGTAGCCCCAAGCTCCACGTACAGGCCGAGCCCTTCGAACCCGACCTCGTCCTCCGCGGCGAGACCGCCCTCGCGGACTTCGGCGTCGACGGCCGGATCATCCCCATGCCCGGCCACACCGCCGGCTCCGTCGCCGTGCTCACCGAGGACGGCGACCTGGTGGCCGGCGACCTGATCGCCAACTCCTTCATGGGCCTGGTCCAGGGCCGCCCGGCCAACCCGCCCTTCCACGACGACCCGCTCGCCAACCTCGCCAGCCTCCGCGCGATGCTCGCCCTGAACCCCACCCGCCTCCACGTCGGCCACGGCACCCCCCTCGACCCGGCCCGCGCCGCCCGCTGGGCGACGGCCGAACAGCGCCGGCTGGAGCGCCGGGCGGCCCGGGGCCGCCTGCGGACCAGGCCCCAGGACCCGGCCGGCGAACCGGCCCGGGCGTGACGACGGCCCGGGCGACGGCCCGGGCCCGCGGGCTCAGGCGTCGATGCCCTTGCGCGCGAGATCGACCGCGATGCCGTCCAGGACGCTGGCCAGACCCGATACGAACAGGGCGTCGAGGTCCCAGGGGTCGGCGCCCGCGCGCATCGCGCGGGCGAGGCGGGGATACGCCCCGGGTTCGAAGAGCGGGTCCCGCACGTGCTCCGAGGACCCCGCTCCCCCGCTCCCGGCGGCCCTCGCCCGCCGCTCCGCCTCCACGTCGCCGACGAGGGTCACCGCCACGCCCTGCACGTAGGAGGCGAACATGAACATGTACCGGAAGGCGTCGGCGGGTTCGAGGCCGAGCCCGTCGAAGGAGGAGAACGCGCTCTCGCTGTCCGCCGCGAGTGCCGGGCTGAAGTAGGCGCGGGTCGTCATCATGACCCTCGGCAGGATCCACGGGTGGCGGTGGTACAGCTCCCAGTCGCGGCGCGCGGCGGGTTCGAGGCCGTGCCGCCGGTTGCGCGGCGGCGAGTCGGGCAGTGGCACATCGGTCATCGCCTCCTCCACCATCAGGGTCACCAGGTCGTCCTTGGACGCCACGTGCCGGTACAGGGACATCGTGCCGGTGCCCAGCTCCATGGCGACCCGGCGCATCGACAGCGCGTCGAGCCCCTCCGCGTCCGCGACGGCGATCCCGGCCCGCACGACGCGCTCGACGGCGAGGTGCGGTGCGCCGTCGTCGCCGCCCTCCGGGACATCGGCCTCCGGGGCGTCCGCCGACGGCCCGGCCCGGCGCGCCCGGTAGGCCTCCTTCGACGCCTTCGCCGGGGAGGCCCGGATCGCCTCGGTGGTCAGCGCCGTCCTGATGGCGGGCGCCGCGGTCCTCGTCGCCACCCTGCTGCGACGCACGGCAGGATCCCCGACGGAGCACCGTGCCGGGGATCCTGCGGAAAGGCCGCGCTCCCGGGCCGCCGCGTCCTGAGCCGCCGGGCCCGCGCCGCCGCGGGTCAGACGGTGCGGCGGTTGCCCTGGTCGTCGCAGGGCAGTTGGCCGGTCGGGTCGTTGGCGTGGAAGTCCCGGTCGGCCTGCTTCTCGACCTCGGTGATCGCGGTGGGCTTGACGTCGATGATGCCGCCGAAGGGGCGGTCGACGTCGCGGATGAGGACCAGGGTGGTGGTGAGCAGGGCGGTGATCACGACGAGGGTGATCAGCTGGCCGCGGTTGTTGCGACGCGGCAGGCAGACCGCGAGCGCGACGACGGTGATCACCAGGGTGGCGAGCAGGAACCAGAGGATGGCGCTGGGGATGCTGGCGGAGGCCTGGGTGAGGCGCTCCTCGCGTTCGTCGGAGCGCTTGTTGTCGGCGGCGACCAGCATGCCGAAGACGGGCTGGCCCTGGAGTTCGGCGAAGGTCTGCCGGAAGTCGGTCGACCAGACGCTGGGCGCCGGGGACCCGTTGCCGTCCGCCATCGCCGGCCACTCCTGCTCGCGCACGGCGCGGGCATAGCAGACGGCGCCGGCCTGGAGGCGGGCGCGCTGCGCGACGGGCGCGTACTCGGCGGTCTCGACGAGCTGGTCCAGGGCGCGGGCCTCGCCGCGGGAGGCGACCTCGGCCTTGCCGTAGGAGCCGTTGGCGGTGACCAGGACGAAGGCGAGCAGCAGCACGGTGAGGGTGAGCAGCGGGCCGACGAGATCCTTGACCGCCATGCCGGAGTCGTCGTCCTCCTTGAGCAGCACGGGGCGCAGATAGCGGTTGGCGGCCAGGCCCACGAGCAGGGCGATGACGGCGACGACGATGACCAGGAGCACGGGGCGGGCCGCCTTCGGTGAAGGGGAGGGAACCTCCGGATCATCACCCGCCGCCGGCGCCGCCCCGACGACGGCCCCGTCCGCGTACGCAGGACGGGGGTGCGGGTTGCTCCACGCGGAGCAGGCGGCGGCCCGTAGTGGGCCGCCGCCCCTCGGCCTTCACTCACCACCCGGCCGCAGGTCAGCCCCCGGCAGCGGCCTCCCCCTGATCCCGTGTGTCCGCGGGTGCGGTGCCGGTGAGGCCGGCGATCATCCGGGCGTAGGCGTCCTCGGCGCGTGCGTCGAGCTCCTCGACGGGGATGCCGGTGTCGCGGGCGTAGGACTCCCGGAAGATCACGTAGCCGACCAGGGCGGAGGCGGCCATGACGTGGGCCGCCACCGCGTCGGCGTCGGGCGGCAGCGCGCCCTCGCGCTGGTCGCGCTCCAGGCTGCGGCGGGTCTGGGCGAACCGGGGCAGCGCGGCGACCCCCTCGTCGCCGTCCAGGGCGAGCAGGGCCTCCAGCCGGACCACCTCGGGCTCGGCCAGCCGGTGGCGGAACATCGCGGCCCGCCGCTCGGCGAACGGGAGTTCCCAGAACCGCGGCTCCTGTTCGGCGGCCTGACGGTCCACCAGGTCGGCGACCGAAGCCCGCAGCAGCGCCTGGCGGCTGCCGAAGTACTGGTAGATCTGCCCGTGGTTGACCCCCGCCTCGGTCGCGATCTCCCGCAGGTTCACACCCGCCAGCACGCCGTCGCGCTGCAGCAGCCGGCGCGCCGCGTCGAGCAGGTCGGCCTCGGTCTCCTGCCGGCTGCGGCGCCGCCGCCGCGGCCTGCCGGTCTCGTTCACGTCCGGCTTCTCGTCCATGGGTCGGGCTGTCTCCGTTCACCGCGATCTGCTGCCGGGGTCTTGCCCCCGTGCGGGGCCTAGCCTAAGGTCCCGCTAACAACGTTTCGTTAATAACGAAACGTTACTGAAAGTTTAGGGGCATCGCATGGCGAATCTTCCACTGGCGGGCATCCGCGTCCTCGACCTTTCCACCGTTCTCGCGGCGCCGGTCACCGCGACCTTCCTGGGCGACTTCGGCGCCGAGGTGATCAAGGTCGAGGAACCCGGGCACGGCGACTTCACCCGGGGCTCCGCCGGCGGCGGCCGCACCCCGTACTGGGCCCAGGAGGCCCGCAACAAGAAGTCCGTCACCCTGGACCTGCGCACCGCCCGCGGACAGGAACTGGCTCGCGAACTGGTCCCGCACTTCGACGTGGTGGTCACCAACTACCGGCCGTCGACCCTGGAGAAATGGGGCCTGGACCCGGACTCCCTCCGCGCCCTCGCGCCGAACGCGATCCTCGTGTACGTGACGGGCTACGGCCTGACCGGGCCCTACCGCGACCGCGGCTCCTTCGACCGGATCGCCAGCGCCTTCGCCGGACTCACCCATGTCACCGGCGACCCGGACCGGCCGCCGGTGCGCAGCGGGTACTCGACCATCGACTACATGGCCGCCTACCTCGGCGCCTTCTCCGTGGTCACCGCCCTCTACCACCGCGACACCGCGGGCGGCGGCGGCCAGGTCGTCGACCTCGCCCTCTACGAGGCGGGCTTCCGCGCCTCCGAGGACGCCCTCGCCTCGTACGCCACCACCGGCCGGGTCCGCGAGCGGCTCGGCAACCGCAACCCGCTGATCGTGCCCGCCTCCGACTTCACCACCGCCGACGGGCGCCGGCTCTCCCTGCACGCGGGGACCGATCCGCTGTTCCGCCGCCTGACCGCCCTCATGGGCCGCCCCGAACTGGCCGACGCGCCCGAGTACGCCACCAGGCTCGCGCGCAGCGAGCACGCCGACGGCCTCTACGCGATCATCGCCGAGTGGGTCGCCGGCCACACCGCCGACCACCTCTCCGAGTTGCTCAACGACGCGGGCGTGCCGGCCTCGCCGCTCATGAGCATCGCCGACATCGCCGCCGACCCGCACTACCGCGAGCGCGGCAGCCTGGTCCAGGTCGAGGACGCCGAGTTCGGCGAGCTGCCCATGCCCGCCCCCATCCCGCGGCTGTCGCGGACGCCCGGCAGCATCCGCAGCACCGGGCCCGCGCTCGGCGAGCACAACGACGAGGTCTTCGGGGACCTCCTCGGCCTCGGCCCCGCCGACGTCGAGGCGCTGCGGGCCGGGGGCGTGATCTGATGAGACCGGCCGAAGCAGCGGCACTCGGCGCCCGCCTCGACCGGCTTCCGCTCGGCACGTTCCACCGCCGACTCGTCCTGGCCCTGGCCGGGATGATCCTCTTCGAGTGGGTCGAGACCTACTCCTTCGCGTTCGTCGCACCCGCCCTGCGCGCCCAGTGGGGCCTGTCCCTGGGCAACATCGCCGCCATCGCCGGCGTCGCCTCGCTCGGCGCCTTCTCCGGCGGCATCCTCGCCGGACGGCTCGCCGACCGTGCCGGACGCCGGCGCACCATGCTCGTCTTCGTCACCGTCTACTGCGCGGCGACCCTCCTGTGCGTCCTCGCCCAGAACCCCTGGCAGCTCGTCGCGGCACGGTTCGCCGCCCACTTCGGCACCCAGGGCATGTCGGTGGTGGCCATCGTCGTCCTGACCGAGTTCGTCCCGGCCGCCCACCGGGGGCGGTTGCAGACGTACAAGGTGGTCATCGGCTCGCTCGGCATCCCGGTCGCCGGCTGGGCGGGCTACCTGCTCGTCCCGCACGCGGACTGGGGCTGGCGGGCGGTCTTCGCGCTCGGGCTGTTCGGGGGCGTCTTCGCCTGGCTGATCCGCCGCTGGGTGCCCGAGAGCCCGCGCTGGCTGGCCGCCGGCGGCGACCTCGCGCGCGCCGAGGCGATCGTCCGTCAGGTCGAGCGCCAGTGCGGGGTGGCCGCGCCCGAGCCCGGACCCGAGCCTGCGGCGGCCGCCGCGGTGACGCCCCCGCCCGCGCCCCCGCGCCTGCGGGACCTGCTGGACGGCGCCCACCGCCGCACCTTCCTCATCGTCGCGGCGATGTGGACGAGCGGACTGCTCGCGTACTCCGCCTTCCAGACCTGGACGCCCACCCTCCTGTCGGAGAACGGCCTCGAACTCGACGACACCCTCCTGATGTCGGCCGTCCTCGCCACCGCGGCCCCGCTCGGCGCCCTGCTCTCCGCACCGCTCATCGACCGCTGGGACCGGCGCGCCGGCCAGTTCGGCCTCGGCCTGCTGACCGCGCTCGCCCTGCTGTGCTTCGCCTTCGTCCGGGAACCGGCCGCCGTGCTCGTCCTCGGCTGCACCGTCAACCTGCTGTTCCAGATGGCCGTCCCGTTCCTCCAGGTGTACTCCGCCGAGGTCTTCCCCACCCGGATCCGCGCCCTCGGCTCCGGTACGGCCAACGCCCTGTCCCGGGTGGTCAACCTCGGCGCCCCCGCGCTGATCGCCGCCCTGTACAGCGGGATCGGCTACACCGCCGTCTTCGTCCTGCTGGCCGGCCTCGCCGTCGCGGGCGGCGCCATCGCCGTCACCCTCGGACCCCGCACGACCGGAATCAGCCTCGAAGCCGCCGTCACCCCCCACGACTCCCCCGCCCCGAACCCCGCCACCCCCCACCCCCGACCGGGAGCACACCACCCATGACCGGCACCACCGACCTCTCGTACGCCTCGGCCACCGAACTCCTCGCCCTGCTGCGCAGCCGAGCCCTCTCCCCCGTGGAGCTGATGAACCACACCCTCGACCGGATCGACACCCACGACGGCGTCCTGAACAGCGTCGTGCGGCTCGACGCCGAACGCGCCCTCGCCGAGGCCGCCGACGCCGCCGGGCGGATCGCCCGCGACGAGCCCGGACTCGGCCCGCTCACCGGCCTGCCCGTCCTCGTCAAGGACGGCGAGGACGTCGCCGGCCTGCCGACCAGCCACGGCACCCGCGCCTTCCGGGACAACCCGCCCGCCGAGCGCGACTCCCTGCACGTCGCCCGGCTGCGCGTGGCGGGCGCGATCATCATCGGCAAGACCAACATGCCGCCCATGGGCGCGGGCGTCCACACCGCCAACGAGGCGTTCGGCACCAGCCGCAACCCCTGGAACACCGCGCTGTCCCCGGGCGGCTCCAGCGGCGGCTCGGCGGCGGCCGTCGCCGCCGGACTGGTCGCCCTCGCCACCGCCGGCGACGGCGGCGGCTCCACCCGCATCCCCGCCGCCCTGTGCGGGACCGTCGGGCTCAAGCCGAGCCGGGGCCGCATCCCCCAGGGCCCGGCCCGCAGCACGCACTGGCCGCGCAACACCGTCCTCGGCTGCGTCACCCGCACCGTGCGGGACACCGCGCTCCACCTCGACGTCGCCGCCGGGCACCACCCGGCCGACCCCTTCTCCCTGCCCGCCCCCGCCGTCCCGTACCTCGACGCCCTCGACCGGCCCGCCGAGGGCCTGCGGGAGATCCGCATCCGCGTCATGCGCACGTTCGGCGTCGCCCGGCCCGCGCCCGAACAGCTCGCCGCCCTCGAACGGACCGTCAGCACCCTCTGGGACCTCGGCTTCCGGGTCGTGGAGGCCGACGCGCCGCTGCCCGGTGCCGACGACTTCACCTCCCTCATCCAGCTCCGGCAGAAGGTCCTCGCCCGCGCCCGGCTCACCGGCGCCCTGGACACCTTCACCACCCGCCCGCAGGACTTCGAGCCCTGGTTCGCCGCCGCCCTGGACCAGGGACGCTCGGTCACGATCGAGGAACTCGCCCGCTACTGGGAGCACCGCGCCCGCCTCGACCGATGGGCCGCCGGACTGTTCACCGACCACGACCTGCTGCTCACCCCGACCGTCCCCACCACCGCCTGGCCGGCGGAGGGCCCCGACATCGAAACGGCCATCCGCGAGCGGACCGTCCCGATCGCCTACACCTGCGTCTTCAACGACACCGGACACCCCGCCCTCACCGTCCCCGTCGCCCCGGCCGACGGCTCCGCGGGGCTGCCCCTCGCCGTCCAGCTCGTCGCCCCCCACCACCGCGAGGACCTCCTGCTCGGCGTCGGAGCCCTGCTGGAGGCGGCGGGAAGGGCCCGCCACCCCGTCCTGTGAGTCACCCGCGCGGACCGGACCACCCGAACGCCCCGTCCCGGCGGCGCCGTCCGCCGGGTGCCACACCCGGCGGACTCGGGCGTCCGCCGACCGCGGCCGACCGGGTGCACGGCGGGTGTCGCGTCGTGGGCCGGCCGGGCGTACCCGTCCGGCGCCGACGCGACGCCTGCCGCCGGTGGCCCGAATGCCGGGTTTCACTGGTCGCCGACGTCTCCGTGCGCGGGTGCACGGTGCCGCGGTGCGCGGTTTCGCGGGTGTTCGGGTGCGAGGAGGCTTGCGGATGGGTGCGCCGGAGCTGAGCCGGGTCGATCTCAGGTCGTCGCTGGTGGCGCCCGCGGCGGCGTCCGAGCGGATCGGACTGGAGATCGAGAGCGGCGTCGTCGACCCGCGGACCGGTCTCGCCGCTCCCTACCGGGGAGCCGGAGGGATGCGGGCCGTCCTGGAGGCCGTGCTGGCGGAGTGGGACGGCAAGGCCCTGTTCGACGAGGGAGAACTGACCGGGGTCGAACTGGCCGCCGGAGGCCTGATCGGGCTCGAACACGGCGGCCAGCTGGAGTACTCGGCGCCTCCGGCGGCCGATGTGGCCACGGCGGTGGACGACGTACGCCTCACCCTCCTCCGGTTGTCCGAGCTCCTCCGCCGCTTCGATCTCGCACTCCTTCCGGGCGCGCACCTGCCGTTCGACCGGATCGAGACCGTCCCCTGGGCTCCCCTGAGCCGTAGCCCGCTGATGCGCGGCCACTTCGCCGGCCTCGGCGAGTCGGGCAGTGGAGGAGCGAGGATCCTGTCGATGTCGACGTGCACGCAGGTGCACCTCGACCACCTCTCCGAGGACGACTTCACACAGAAGCTGCGGATGCAGGCGGCCGCGTCACCGGTGGTCGCCGCGCTGCTCGTCAACTCACCGCTGAACAGAGGACGGCTCGACGGGCTGCTCTCGCACCGGTCCCGGAACTGGCTGCTGACCGATCCGCGGCGCTGCGGCCTCGTGCGACCGGCCCTGCGCGAGGACGTGGGCGTCGACGACGTCGTCGACTGGGCGCTGCGCATCCCCATGATCTACTACCAGGACGCGGCGGGAGGACTCCGACCCGCCCCCGACCGGCCGTTCGCCTCGCTCCTCCGGGACGGGTTCGACGACGGCACCCGGCCCCTCCTCGGCCACTGGACCGCCCATCTGTCCCAGATCTGGACGCACGTCAGGGTCCGCCGCACCCTCGAACTGCGCGCGGCGGACGGTCCCGCCCACCAGAACCTCCAGGTCCTCCCGGCGCTGTGGACGGGGCTGAGCTATCACGCCCCGTCCCGGGCCGCGGCCTGGGAGCTGCTGCGGCACTACACCGTGGCGCAGCTGCAGGCGACGACGACCAGGTTCCCGGCCGAGGGGCTGCGCACCACGCTCGGCGGCGACCGCGTGCGCGAACTCGCGGGCGAACTCGTCCGGCTGGCCCGCGAGGGACTGCGGGCCCGGGTCGCCGCCGGGCTGGAGCGCCCCGAGGTTCCGGCCTACCTCGACCCGTTGGACGAGGTGCTGCACACCGGCAGGACCTTCGCCGAGCAGTGCGCCGAGCGCTGGGAGACGGATCTGCGGCAGGACCCCCGCCGCTACGTCGCGCACTTCCGCGTCTGACCGGACGATCCGGTGCCGGGGGAAGGTCTCGAACCTCCACGCCCCCTGGGGGGCACCTGACCACGTGGATCAGGCGCGTCTGCCACTTCCGCCACCCCGGCCCGTCGAACTCTGACGGGAATAACGCTAACAGCACATCCGATGGCACGGAAGAATTCACCGTAGATCAAATATCGGATGGCCGGAAACCGCCGCTCCGGAGATCAATTCCCGAACACAAGATCCTCATTCCGCTTTTATCATCCGCCGCACCCCCTTGCCGCGCCCCGGACCCCGCCGTACGCTCGGCCCGTTGGTTCCCTTGTGTTCCCTTGCCGACAGGGGGAAGATCCGGTGCCTGATCAGCGATCGGTTTTCTTGAGTTATCCGCCGGCCTCCAGCATCTGGCACCTGCCCATGGGAATTGCCTACCTCGCTGCGATCCTCGAAGAACGCGGCCACCGGGTCGTCCAGCACTACGGCTACATCGAAGCCGTGGAGCACGTCCTGCGCGAGCGGGGCGGCGGCCCGGTCGACGAGGCCCTGCGGACCGTCCGCGATCCCCACGCCTCGATCCTGCGGCGCCACGACGCCCGCCGCCTGTTCGAAGAGGTCTCGGCGAGCACGTCCTCGACGTTGGAGGACTTCGCCGTCGAACGCAACAACGTGAGGTGCGACTCGCGGCACTTCAAGGGCGACGTCGGCGAGCTGCGGTGGGTCCTGGAGCACCGCGAGGAACACGTCTTCCACGACTACTTCGCCGACGCCGAGCTGGCCCGGATCCGCGCCACCGGCGCCGACGTGGTCGGCATCAGCGTCGCCGACGAGCGGCAGCTGGTGAGTGCCTGCGTGCTGGCGAGCCTCGTCCGCGAGCAGTTGCCGCACGTCCGGCTGTTCATGGGCGGGAACTACTGGGCCCGCACCATGGACGCCTACCACGACCCCCGGTTCGCGGGCCTGTTCGACCACTGGGACGCCGTCGTCTACGCCGAGGGCTTCCGGCCCGTGGTCGAGCTGGTCGAAGGCGCCGCACCGGCCGCTGTTCCCGGCGTGGTGTGGCGCGACGGCGACACCGTGCGGATCAATCCGCGCACCCCCGCCCCCGTCGACTACGAGTCACTGCCCACGCCGGTCTTCGACCGCGGCATCCGGCAGTGGAGCCCGGACTTCGTACCGCCGCTCTACACGATGTCCAACTGCCCGATGCGCTGCGGGTTCTGCTCGATAGCGGCCGGCAGCGACAGCTTCCTGCACAAACCGCGGGTGATGTCCGAGCGGCGCGTCGCCGAGCACATCGCCGCACTCGGCGTGGAACGCGTCGACTTCGTCGACGAATACCTCACCATCCCCAGGCAGCTCAGAATCGGACGGGAACTCGCCCGCATCGGCCACCGGGCCACCTGGCAGTGCTACCTGACCGCCAGTGACCAATTACTGAAACCGGAAACCTGCCGGGCGCTGGCCGACGCCGGGTGCAGCGCCGTGCAACTCGGCCTGGAATCCCTCGATCCGGACACCCTGCGGCAGGAGGCGAAACCCTGGAACCACCCGGCCAATTACGGCCGCATTCTCCGGAACCTGCACGACGCCGGAATCCAGGTCCACGTCTTCATCATCGTCGGCGTGCCCGGTGAGCCGATCAACCGCTCACTGCGCTGGCTGCCCTTCCTGGAGGAGCACGGCGAGCACATCCTGACCATCAAGTCCGGCCGCTACCGCCTCACCCGCCGGGCCCCGGACGAACGCGCCGCCTCCCTCCACCAGTTGTCCGGGCTCCAGGTGACCGGCGAGGACCAGAAACTGCTCAACCTCAACCGCGACCAGTTCCTCTACACCTCGGGCGGGCTCAGCCGCAAGCGCGTCGAAGCCGTGCGCGACCTCCTCGAAGAGGCCTGCCGCCGGCACTGGGCCTACCAGGTCACCTCCGACGTCCCCTGGTGGACCAACCGGGGCCGCTTCACCCTGGAGCAGTTGCGCGCCGACGCCGAAGTCCTCCGGGCCCACCGCCCCGCCGAACCCTCCATCCCGGCGAGCCACCTCAAGCGCGGACTCTCCAAGGTGACCAGCGCGATCCACGACGAACTCGGCCTGCGCACCGCGCTCACCACGTACGAGGACGCCCGTGACATCGCCGCACGGCTGGACGCCGACGACGACGCCAAGGCCGGCGCGGCGGGCGCCGGCCACTGATCCGCGCGGCCGGCGCTCGGGCTCCGGCGGCAGGACGGGTGCGGCCGTTCCGGGGGCGGTTCACCCCCGGTGGCGCAGGTGGTCGATGCGGGCGAGCACCTCGTCCACGTGGGGGCGCACCCGGGCCTTCAGTCCGGGGCTCCAGGTCTCCTCCTCGTAGTGGCGGTTGAGGTACAGGTACCGGGCGTGCTCCAGGACGGGGCGGTGGTCCGGGGGGAGGCGGGCGAGGGCCCAGTCCGCGGCGGTGTCCTTGGACCTGATCTCGCCCGTGGCGAGGGTCGTCCAGATGCGGGCGAGGGTCAGCAGGACGTTGCGGGTGTCGTCGGCCAGGTCGGCGAGGAGTCCGGGGAGGCCGAGGAGGCTCGCGCGGACGAGGTCGGTGCGGGGCACGGGGTCGAGGAGGTGGCCGGGGGGTGGTCCGGTGAGGGGGTGGTCGCCGGACAGGACCACGGTGAGCGCGAGGGCCAGGTCCGGCATGGGACCGGGCTGCGGTGGGCCGCCGTCCTGGAGTTCGTCGCGCAGCCACTCGCCGAACAGGAAGTCCCCGGTCGGCGGGAACCGCCAAGGGCGGACCTCGGAGAGGACCACGACGGTGAGTTCCACCGGCCGGACGGTCGGCGAGAGGCCGGAGATCTCCAACAGGCCCTCGGTGAGCGCCCGCCGGCTCCGGTCGTCCAGGGTCCGCCGCGTGACGGCCAGGACGTCCAGGTCGCTGGCCGCCCTGAGGCCGCCGAGCACGGCGGAGCCGTGGAGGTAGGTGCCGAGGAGGTCCGGCGACAGGACGTCGCGGACGAGTCCGACGGTCTGGTCGAGTTGGTCCATCACCGCATTGTCCCCCGTGGCGCGAACCGCCGGGGCGGGCGCGGGAAATGGCCCGCGCCCGCCCCGGCGGCCTTCACCGGCGGGATCAGCCGGCCAGTTCCTCCCGCAGCCGGCGGGCGGCGGCGACCAGGCCGGCCAGGGAGGCGCGGGTCTCCGTCCAACCGCGGGTCTTCAGCCCGCAGTCGGGGTTGACCCACAGGCGCTCGGCCGGGATCGCGGCCAGGCCGGCCCGCAGGAGCGCCACGGCCTCGTCGGTACTCGGCACGCGCGGGGAGTGGATGTCCCACACGCCCGGGCCGACCTCGCGCGGGTACCCGGCCTCGGCCAGCTCCCCGGCGACCTCCATCCGGGAGCGGGCGGCCTCCAGGGAGATGACGTCCGCGTCGAGGTCGTCGATGGCCGTCATGACGGCGCCGAACTCGGCGTAGCACATGTGGGTGTGCACCTGGGTGTCGGCGCGCACCCCGGAGGTGGCGAGGCGGAAGGCCTCGGTGGCCCAGGCCAGGTACCCGGGGCGGGCGGCGGCGCGCAGCGGCAGGGTCTCGCGCAGGGCCGGCTCGTCGACCTGGACGACGGCGGCGCCGGCGGCCTCCAGGTCGCCGACCTCGTCCCGCAGGGCGAGCGCCACCTGGCGGGCGGTGTCGGCGAGCGGCTGGTCGTCGCGGACGAAGGACCAGGCGAGCATGGTGACCGGGCCGGTGAGCATGCCCTTGACCGGGCGGTGCGTCAACGACTGCGCGTACCGGAACCAGTCGACGGTCATCGGGTGCGGGCGGGAGATGTCGCCGGCCAGCACGGGCGGCCGCACGTACCGGGTGCCGTAGGACTGGACCCAGCCGTGCCGGGTGGCCAGGTAGCCGGTGAGCTGCTCGGCGAAGTACTGGACCATGTCGTTGCGCTCGGGCTCGCCGTGCACCAGGACGTCGAGCCCGGCCTTCTCCTGGTACGCGATCACCTCGCGCACCTCCGCCTCCATCCGCTCGCGGTAGGCGTCGGCGCCGATCCGGCCCGCGTTCAGATCGGCCCGGGCGAGCCGGAGTTCGGTGGTCTGCGGGAAGGACCCGATGGTGGTGGTCGGCAGCAGCGGCAGGCCGAGCCGGGCGCGCTGCGCCTCGGCGCGCACGGGGTAGGCCTGGGGGCGGCGGGTGTCGGCCTCGGTGACGGCGGCGGTGCGGGCGCGCACCGCCGGGTCGCGGGTGATCGGCGAGTTGGCCCGGGAGGCGAGGTCCGCACGGTTCGCGGCCAGGTCGGCGACGATCGACGCGGTGCCCTCGCGCAGGCCGCGGGCGAGCAGGGCGACCTCCTCGGCCTTCTGCTCGGCGAAGGCGAGCCAGCGCTGGATCTGCGGGTCGATGTCGCGTTCGGCACGGGCGTCGACGGGCACGTGCAGCAGCGAGCAGGACGGTGCCACGTCGACCCGATCGGCCAGGCCGAGCAGGGTGGCCAGGGTCGCCAGCGACCGCTCCAGGTCGTTGATCCAGATGTTGCGGCCGTCGACGACCCCCGCGACCAGGCGCTTTCCGGGCAGCCCGCCGACGGCCGCGAGGTCGTCGAGATTGGCGGCGGCCGGTCCGGTGAAGTCCAGCGCCAGGCCCTCGACAGGCGCCTTGGCCAGCACCGGAAGCGCCTCGCCGAGGCGGTCGAAGTAGCTCGCGACCAGCAGCTTGGGCCGGTCGGTGAGGGCGCCGAGGTCGCGGTAGGCGCGCGCGGCGGCGTTCAGCTCGGCCGGGGTGCGGTCCTGGACCAGTGCGGGCTCGTCCAGTTGCGCCCACTCGGCGCCGGCCGCGTGCAGGTCCGCGAGGAGTTCGGCGTAGACGGGCAGCAGCCGGTCCAGGAGCGTGATCGGCCGGAAGTCCCCGGCCACGCCGGGTGCGGGCTTGGCCAGCAGCAGGAAGGTGACCGGGCCGACCAGCACCGGCCGGGCGTCGTGACCGGCGGCGAGCGCCTCGGCCAGTTCGCCCACGGCCTTGCCGGAGTTCGCGGCGAAGGCGGTGCCCGGGCCCAACTCCGGGACGAGGTAGTGGTAGTTGGTGTCGAACCACTTGGTCATCTCCAGCGGTTCGACGTCCTGGGTGCCGCGCGCCATGGCGAAGTAGCCGTCCAGCGGGTCGGCCTCGACGGCGGCCCGGTGGCGGGCCGGGATCGCGCCGACGGCGACGGTGGTGTCGAGCACGTGGTCGTAGAGCGAGAAGTCACCGGTGGGGACCTCGTGGACGCCCGCACCGGCGAGCCGCGCCCAGTTCTCCCGGCGCAGGCCCGCGGCGGTGGCCAGCAGCGCCTCCGCCGTGACCGCGCCCTTCCAGTAGCCCTCGACCGCCTTCTTGAGTTCCCGGTTCCGGCCCTGCCGGGGATAGCCGTGCGCGGTGGCCACGGCGGCGGACTTCGTCGTCAAGGGACTCTCCTTCGCGAGTCTTGCTCCTCAAGTGCCCGGTGACGGGACGAGGACGCGAAGGGATGGCGAACCGGACGGACGCCTGCACGGCTCCGCCAGGTATGCACGCCGACCCGCCCACGAGGCCACCGGAAAGCCGCGCGCGATCGGTCGCGCACGGGCAACGGGCAGGTCTTCGGACTCGCGGGCGCACCCGCCCTGTTGAAGGGCGGACACCTACTGGCCGTCGCTTCCCAGACCCGGCCGGGCCCAGTGCGTATGACGGCGGTCGTTCCCGCTCACCGCTGCGGGGCAGTCCCGGACTGGCCGATTCAAGGCGTCACCGGGTTCCCTCTTACGACACCCCGCCTGGCGGGCGGGGTGAACCAGCTGCACCCGCCAGCCTAGGGCCATTCCCCCGGTATCCGGTCGGGGAATTGCCCAGTTGTCCGCATGTTGAGACATCGCCCGATCTGCCCGACCCGGCGCGAAGACACCGAGGCCGCCCCGCAGCGGCCGTGCGGGGCGGCCCGTGGGCCGGGGACCTACGCCGGGCCGGCCGGGTGCCCGGGTTCGAGGACGAAGACCGGGATCACGCGGCCGGCCTTCTCCTGGTACTCGGCGTACGGCGGATACGCGGCGACCGCGCGCCGCCACCACTGGTCCCGCTCCTCCCCGGCGAGCTCACGGGCCGTCATGCCCTGCCGCTCGGGGCCGTCCTGGAGGTCCACCCGCGGGTCGGCCCTGAGGTTGAAGTACCACTCCGGGTGGCTCGGGAAGCCGCCCTTCGAGGCCACCGCCGCGTACCGCCCCTGGTGCTCCACCCGCATCAGCGGGATCTTGCGGATCCTTCCGCTCTTCGCGCCGCGCATCGTGACGATCACGACCGGCAGACCGGTGTCCCGGAGCGTGGTGCCCCGGGTGCCGCCCGAACTCTCGTACAGCTCGACCTGTTCGCGGATCCACTGCGCCGGACTCGGCTCGTACTCGCCCTCAAGAGGCATCGTCATCACTCCGCTGTCGCGTACGGACTGTGCCGGACCAGTCCAGCACAGGCCTCGCGGGAAGGGGAGACGCCACTCCCGCCCCCGGCCCCGGCGCGCGGGTCAGCAGCAGCCGTCGGCGGCCGGGGCCTCCCGGTCCGGGACGGTCAGGCCGATGACCACGGGGACGGCCGTGACCGCGGGGGCGGCGCAGCAGCCGCCGGCGTCCTGGGTGTCCGGCTGGTCGTAGAGCCCGGCACCGCCGCAGACGCCGGTCTCGGGGAGGGTGAGTTCGACGCGCCGGGCGGCGTCGTGGTCGCCGGCGAGGTGGGCGGCGACGGAGCGGACCTGCTCGTAGCCGGTCATGGCGAGGAACGTCGGCGCGCGGCCGTAGGACTTCATGCCGACGAGGTGGACGTCCTGCTCGGGGTGGGAGAGCTCGGCGACGCCGTGCGGGTAGACGGTGCCGCAGGAGTGCTGATTGGGGTCGATCAGCGGCGCCAGGGCGATGGGGGCCTGGAGGCGCTCGTCGAGGCCGAGGCGCAGCTCGGACAGGAAGGTGAGGTCCGGGCGCAGGCCGGTGAGGACGATGACCTCGTCGAGGTCCTCGGCGCGGTGGCCGTCCTCGGAGACGAGGGTGAGCCTGCCTCCTTCCTGTTCGACGGCGGCGATGCGGAAGCCGGTGAGCGCGGTGGCGCGGCCGTTCTCGACCGCGGCCTTCGCGGCGAGGCCGAGGGCGCCGCGGGCGGGGAGCTGGTCGGCGGTGCCGCCGCCGAAGGTGGAGCCGGTGATGCCGCGGCGCAGGATCCAGACGGCGTGGGTGCCGGGTTCGGCCTCGGCGAGGTCGGCGAGGGCGGCCAGGGCGGTGAAGGCGGAGGCGCCGGAGCCGACGACGGCGGTGCGCCTGCCGGCGTAGCGGGCGCGGACGGCGGGGTCGCCGAGGTCGGGGATGCGGTAGGAGACGCGGTCGGCGTGGGCGTGTTCGCCGAGGGCGGGCAGGCCGTCGGAGCCGGCCGGGGCGGGGGTGTTCCAGGTGCCGGAGGCGTCGATGACGGCGGCGGCGGTGATCCGCTCCTCACGGCCGTCGGCGTGCCGGACGTGGACGGTGAACGGCTGCTCCTCGCGGCCGGAGTCGACGGCGCGGTCGCGGCCCGCGCGGGCGACGCCGGTGACGCGGGCGCCGTAGCGGACCTTGTCGCCGAGCGCGTCGGCCAGCGGCTGGAGGTACTGCCCGACCCAGTCGGCTCCGGCCGGGTAGGCGGCGGGGTCGGGGCGGGTCCAGCCGGTGGGGGCGAGGAGCTTCTCGGCGGCGGGGTCGACGAGTTCGGCCCAGGTGGAGAAGAGCCGCACGTGCCCCCACTCGCGCACCGAGGTGGCGGCGGCGGGCCCGGCTTCGAGGACCAGGGCGTCGAGACCGCGGTCGGTGAGGTGGGCGGCGGCGGCCAGGCCG
Source organism: Kitasatospora sp. NPDC008115 (assembly GCF_042957205.1). Taxonomy (NCBI): domain Bacteria; kingdom Bacillati; phylum Actinomycetota; class Actinomycetes; order Kitasatosporales; family Streptomycetaceae; genus Kitasatospora; species Kitasatospora sp. NPDC008115. Next base: position 88,437 of record NZ_JBIBHU010000015.1, read on the forward strand.
ATCGGGCCCGCGCCGATGACGAGGACGGGCAGGTCGGTGCCGGGGTTCATGGCGGCTTCTCCCCTACGAGGTGCGCGGGTGCGGACTTCTCCGACCCGCCTGATTCGACAAACGTCGATGTATTGGCGGTATCGACCTTGCCACTCGGATTCGACAAGTGTCAACATAGACAGATGTCGAATCTGGAGTTGCCGGTCCTTGAGCCCGACGTCGCGCCGTGCTGCCCGCCGCTGACCTCGGCGGAACTGTCCGAGGCGGACTCGGTGAGGATGGCGGCGATGTTCAAGGCCCTGTCGGACCCGGTGCGGCTGCGGCTGTTCTCCAAGGTCGCCTCGCACGAGGGCGGGGAGGCGTGCGTCTGCGACATCCAGGACGTCGGCGTCTCGCAGCCGACCGTCTCGCACCACCTGAAGAAGCTGCGCGAGGCCGGCCTGCTGGCCTCCGAGCGGCGCGGCACCTGGGTGTACTACCGGGTCGAGCCGTCCGTGGTGGCCGGCATGGCCGCCCTGCTCGACCTCAGCCGCTGACCCGGGAGCCGAGGGAAGTCCCCGTGCCGCGCACCGCGACCGCCGTCGTCCCGATGGTGCCCGAGCACGCCGGGCAGGTCCTGGCCGTCTACCGGGCCGGTATCGAGGAGGGCAACGCCACCTTCGAGACCACCGCGCCCACCTGGGAGGTCTTCGACGCCGCACGGCTGCCGGAGCACCGCTACGTCGCGCTCGGCACGGACGGCCGGGTGCTGGGCTGGGCCGCGGTGAGCGCGGTCTCGGCCCGGCCGGCCTACGCCGGGGTGGTCGAGCACTCCGTCTACGTCCACCCCGGCGCCCGTGGCAGGGGCGTCGCCGGCCGGCTGCTGGGGGCGCTGGTGGCCTCCACCGAGGGGGCCGGGATCTGGACGATCCAGTCCTCGGTCTTCCCCGAGAACGCCGCCAGCCTCGCGCTGCACGCCCGCGCCGGGTTCCGCGTCATCGGCACCCGCGAGCGCGTCGCCCGCCACCACGGCGTGTGGCGCGACACGGTTCTGATCGAGCGCCGCAGCCGCGTCGCCGGCTGAGCCGCGACGCGTCCGGGCGTACGGGTCAGGGCGCGGGCCGGAACCTCCCTCGCCAGGCGAGGGAGACGTAGACCAGGACGACCAGCACCGGCACCTCGATGAGCGGGCCGACGACGCCCGACAGGGCCTGGCCGGAGGTGACCCCGAACGTCCCGATGGCGACCGCGATGGCGAGTTCGAAGTTGTTGCCCGCGGCGGTGAAGGCCAGAGTGGCGGTGCGGTCGTAGGCGAGTCCGATGGCCTTGCCGAGGGCGAAGGTGCCGAACCACATGATCGCGAAGTAGGCGAGCAGCGGCAGGGCGATCCGCGCGACGTCCAGCGGCCGGGAGGTGATGGTCCTCCCCTGGAGGGCGAAAAGGATCACGATCGTGAACAGCAGCCCGTACAGGGCCCAGGGGCCGATCCTCGGCAGGAGGTTCCGCTCGTAGCGCTCCCGGCCCAACCTCTTCTCGCCGAGGCGGCGGGTGAGGAAGCCCGCCAGCAGTGGGACGCCGAGGAAGACGACGACGTTCAGCGCGATCCGCCCCAGGGAGACGTCCAGGTGCTGTCCGTCGCCGAGGCCGAGCCGGCCGGGCAGCAGGTCCAGGTAGAACCAGCCGAGCAGGCCGAACGCGAGCACCTGGAACACCGAGTTCAGGGCCACCAGGACGGCGGCGGCCTCCCGGTCGCCGCAGGCGAGGTCGTTCCAGATGACGACCATGGCGATGCAGCGCGCCAGCCCGACGATGATCAGCCCGGTGCGGTACTCGGGCAGGTCCGGAAGGAAGATCCAGGCGAGGGCGAACATCACGGCCGGGCCGACGATCCAGTTGACCACCAGCGAGGAGGCCATCAGCCTGCGGTCGCCGGTGACGGCGTCGAGCCGGTCGTAGCGGACCTTCGCCAGCACCGGGTACATCATCACCAGCAGGCCGAGCGCGATCGGCAGGGAGATCCCGCCGATCTCGACCCTCGCCAGCGCGCCGTTCAGGCCGGGGATCAGCCGGCCGAGCCCGAGGCCGACCGCCATCGCGGCCAGGATCCACACCGCGAGGAAGCGGTCGAGGGTGGACAGCTTGGCGGCGACCGAGGACTGCTCGGCCGCCTCCGGAGCGGGGGCGGGCGCGGCGGCGGCCACTAGCAGGACCTCTTCGTGTCGGCGTTGGCGCGGGCGGTGGCGGCGAGGGCGGCGAACCCGCCCGACAGGCTCTCCAGGACCTCCGGCCGCAGCCGGTAGTACGTGAACCGGCCGCACGGCTCGGTGTCCACCACCCCGGCCTCGCGCAGCACCTTCAGGTGGTTGGACAGGTTCGTCTGGCGCGCGCCGGTCTCCTCCACCAGGTGGGTGGTGCACAGGGTCTCGCGGGCGAGCAGGGTCACGATCCGGAGCCTGAGCGGGTCGGCCAGCACCCGCAACAGTTCAGCGTCGACTGACATCAGCATGGACTGATAATGTCACACCGGTCGAGGCCGCCACCGGAACGAAGGACCCGCCCACCGATGACCACCGCGCCGCTCGCCTCCGTCCTCTTCGTCTGCGTCCACAACGCCGGCCGCTCCCAGATGGCCGCGGGCTTCCTCGCCCACCTCGCAGGGGACCGCGTCGAGGTCCGCTCCGCCGGCTCCGCCCCCGGCCGCGAGGTCAACCCGGCCGCCGTCGCCGCCATGGCCGAGGCCGGCATCGACATCTCCGACCAGCGCCCGAAGATCCTCACCCTTGATGCCGTCCGGTCCTCCGACTACGTCATCACCATGGGCTGCGGCGACGCCTGCCCCTACTTCCCCGGCAAGCACTACCGCGACTGGACGCTCGACGACCCGGCCGGCCAGGGCGTCGAGGCCGTCCGCCCGATCCGCGACGAGATCGAACGCCTGGTGCGCGACCTGCTCGCCGAGCTCGGCATCCACTGAGCCCGGCGACCCCGGGGGCGGCGTCGGATCAGACACGCCCCGCCGCGGGTTCCTCCGCTCCCGGGTGCGCCGCGGCGGTCTCGACGGCGAAGGCGTGCAGCAGGTCGTGCAGCCGGTAGTGCTCGGGACGGTCCTGGATCAGCAGGTTCTCGTCGACCAGCGACTCCAGTGCCTCGCGCGCGCAGGCCGGCGGGAGGGCGGCGAGTTCGGCGGTGGAGTGCGCGGTGTAGTCGCGGCCCGGGTGGACGGCGAGCAGCCGGAGGAACCGCCGGGCCGGTTCCGGCAGGCCCCGGTAGGAGTGGTCGAAGGCCGTGTGCAGCGAGCGGTCGCCCGCCACGAGGGCGCGGATGCCGCCGTGTTCGAGATGGTCGGCCAGGTCGGGCAGGCCCCAGGCGGGGCGGGCGCGCAGCCGGGAGGCGGCGAGGGCGAGGGCGAGCGGGAGGCGGCCGCAGAGGCGGGTGATGCGTTCCGCGGCGTCCTCGGCGGCGGCGACCCGGTCGGCGCCGACGGTGGCGGCCAGCAGGGAGACGGCCTCCGGCGGGCTGAGCGGATCGAGCGGCAGGGCGCTCGCGCCGTCCAGGCCGGCCAGCCGGCGGCGGCTGGTGACCAGGACCAGGCAGCCCGGCCCGGCCGGCACGAGCGGCCGGACCTGTGGTTCGCCGGCGGCGTTGTCGAGCAGCAGCAGTGCCTCGCGGCCGTGCAGGCGGTCGCGGAACAGGGCGGCGCGGGCGTCCAGTCCGGCCGGGACCCGGGACTCGTCCACGCCGAGGGCGCGCAGCAGTCCCTCCAGCACGTCGGACGGGTCGAGGGGGCGGTGGTCCCGGGAGAAGCCGCGCAGGTTGACGTAGAGCTGGAGCTGGCTGAACCGGCCGGCGCGGGCGAGTTCGTGGGCCGCGCGGACGGCGAGCCTGGTCTTGCCGACGCCGGCCATCCCCTCGATCACGGTGACCTGGACGGTGGCGGGGGAACCGGCGGGTCCGGTGGCCGCGTCCAGCAGGGCCGCGAGTTCGGCGCCGCGTCCGGTGAAGGTCGCCAGGTCGGCGGGGAGTTGGCGCAGCACGGTGACCGGCGCCGGGCCGGCCGGGGAACGGCGAGCCGGTTCCGCGGGGGCGGGCCCTCGGCGTGGGCCCCGAGGGGGCTCGGCGCCGCCCGCTCCGAGTACCCGCTGGTGCACGGCGGCGATCTGCGGGCCGGGTTCGATGCCGAGATCGGCGGCGAGCGCGGCGCGCACCCGGCGGTAGACCGCCAGTGCCTCGGCGCGCCGCCCGGCGGCGGCCAGGGCCTCGATCAGCAGGGCGTGCACGCCCTCCCGGTGCGGTTCCTCCGCGCCGAGCCGGCGCAGTCCCCGGATCGCCTCGGCGGTGCGGCCGAGCCGCAGGTCGGCGTGGGCCGCGAGCTCGGTGAGCTCGATGCGGGCCTCCAGCCAGCCCGGTACCTCGTCGCGGTGCAGCGGATCCGACGGCACGTCGGACAGCGGCACTCCGCGCCACAGTTCCAGGGCGGCGGCGGCCGAGCGGGAGACGGTCTGCCAGTCCTCGCGCCGGGCGGCGCCGCGGGCGGACTCGCCCTTCGCGGTGAAGATGGTGGCGTCCAGTTCGGTGTGCGGGTCCAGGCCGATCCGGTAGCCGGATCCGGTGGTCTCGACCCGCTCGGCCGCCTCTCCCAGTAATCGGCGCAGCCGTAGGACATGGCTGCGCAGGGTGGTGGTGGCGGCGCGCGGCGGCCGGTTGCTCCAGACGGCGTCGGCCAGTTCGTCCACGCCGACCGTCTGGTTGGGACGGCAGAGCAGGCTCGCCAGCAGGGTCCGGACCCGGGACGGCACCTTGACCGCGGCTCCGGCGACGCGGATCTCCAGGGGCCCCAGGAGGCCGAACCAAATCGCTTCACCCACCGTATCTCCCCAAGATCTGCACGGTTGCGGCTGCGATTGAACCCATATTGAACACGTCCAGTCAAGGAGTGACGCATAACGAACACCTTTGAACAGGACTTGCACGCGGGTTCCATCCGGCTTGAACGCGGGTCCGTCAGGCTGTCGGCGTTGATCGCGTCAAAGATCGTCCGCCGCCCGCCGATTGGTGATGATCCCGTTGCTTGATCTGGAAGAGATAACCGCGAGATTCCAAGCGATCGCCGACTACGCCCGCACCGGCAAGGTCAACCACCGCTGGCTGGGCGCCCTGCCCGGCCAGGTGGCGGCCCTGGCCCGGGAGTGGGAGCTGGAGATCGGCACCGACGTCGAGACCGACTTCACCTCGGGGGTCTCCTCCGTGGTGCTGGCCTGCACCGGACCGCGCGGTGCGACGAGCCTGAAGCTCGCCGCCGACTCCTACGCGCTGGCCGAAGAGGTCGCGATGCTCCACCAGTTCGCGCCCAGCGGGCGGGTGCCGGAGGTGCTCGCCACCGCCCGCGGCGCCGCCCTGCTGGAGGCCGTGCACCCCGGCACCCCGGTGGAGGACCTGCCCGAGCAGCCCGGCCCGGCCGAGTACGCGCGCTTCCTCGACGAACTGCACGCGGCCGGCGACCCCGATGCCGCGCCGCGCCGGATCACCGACTGGCTGGAACTGATGTACGGCTGGACCGAGCGCGGCGGCCTGGACTGCGCCGCCTCCCGCCGGATCTCCGCCGAACTGCTCGCCGACCCGGCCGACCGGGTCCTGCTCCACGGCGACCTGCACCTGGGCAACGTCCTGGCCTGCGCCGCCCGGGGCCTGGTCGCCCGCAGCCCGATCGCCTGCGCCGGCGAGCGCTGCTTCGACGCCGCCGACTACGTCCTGGAGGGCCGCGACCGGTCCGTCATGGTGTGGCGGCGCGACGAACTCGCCCGCGCGGCGGGGCTGGACGTCGACCGGCTGGACGCCTGGTGCCGGGCGATGGCCCCGCTCGGCGCGTCCCGCTCCCCCGTCCCCGAGCGGGTCACCGAACTGCTCGCGTTCGGGCGCGGTGAGTACTGAGGTGAGCGGCAACGACACGGCGCCACCGTCCGGCCGGCTCGCCCGGCTGATCCCCGCCGACCCGCTGCGCCGCCGCCTGCTGGCCATCCGCTTCGCCGGGGCCACCGGCAAGGGCGTGTTCCTCAGCGGCAGCGTCGTCTACTTCACCCTGCACGTCGGGCTGTCCGCCGCCCAGGTCGGCATCGGCCTGTCCGCGGCGGGCTTCGCGGGCCTGGTCTCCTCGGTGCTGTTCGGCATGATCGCCGACCGGATGCCCAAGCGGACCCTGCTGTGCGCGCTGTTCGCGGCGGTCGCCGTCGGGTTCGGCCTGTACTCGGTGGTCTCCGACGCGGCCGGGTTCTACGTCCTGGTGGTCCTGATCGCCTTCCTCGACTACGGCACCGGTCCCACCGAGAGCGCCATGGTCGCCACCCTCGTCCCGGACGGCGAGCGGGTCCGGCTCAACGCGATGATGCGCTCGATGTTCAACATCGGCTTCAGCGTCGGCATCGGGATCGCCGCGCTCGCCGCGCTCAGCCCCCGGCTGCTGGTGGCGATCCCGGTCGGCTCGGCGGTGCTGCTCGGCGCCGCCGCCGCCCTGGCGACCCGGCTGCCGGCCGGCGCGCCCGGCTCCGCCGCCCGCCGGCCCCGGCCGTTCGGCGCGATCCGCGACCTGCGCTACCTGAGCGTCGTCGGGGTCTCCGCGCTGCTGGCCTCGCACATCAGCCTGCTGATGGTGGTGCTCCCGCTGTGGACGATCAACCGGACCGAGGTGCGGCCCTTCCTGGTCCCGCTGCTGCTGGTGCTCAACACCGCGTTCGTGATCCTCTTCCAGGTCCGGGCCAGCAAGGGCGCCGAGACGCTGGAGGGCGCCGCCGCCACCGGCCGCCGGGCCGGCCTGTGGATCGCGGCCGGCTGCCTCGCGGTGTCGCTGACCGCCGTCTGGCACCACACCGCGCTGGCGGTGGCCGCGATCGTCGCCACCGTGCTGGCCCTGTCGGTGGCCGAGGTGATGCAGTCCGCCTCCGCCTGGGGCCTGGCCCTGGGCCTCGCCCCCAAACACGCCGAGGGCGAGTACCTGGGCACCTTCGACCTGCACGTGGCGACCCAGAACGTGGCCGGCCCGGTGCTGTTCTCCGGCCTGGTCATCGCCCAGGGCTTCTGGGGCTGGGCGGCGCTCGCCGCGCTGATGGCCGTCGCCGCGCTGCTGATCGGACCGGCCGCCCGGCGCAGCGCCAAGGCGATGGCGGGCCTCACCGCCGCGCACGACACCGCCGTGGACACGGAGGAACCGGTATGACCCGCACCGCACGCGCCTCCTTCGCCCAGGAGCGCTTCTACTTCCTCAACGAACTCCAACCGGGCAACCCCGCCTACGTGGTGGCGTTCGCGCTGCGCATGGAGGGCGCCCTCGACCGCGCCGCCCTGAGCGGCGCGCTGCGCCGGGTGGGTGCCAAGCACGAGGTGCTCCGGACCGGATTCGCCCTGCACGACGGCGAGTTGGTCCAGCGGGTGATCGAGGACGCCGAGCCTGAGATCACCCTGCTGGACGGCGGCCCCGCCGACCGCGCCGGGCAGGACGCCCAGCTGCGCGAGCTGGTGGCCGCCGAGGCCGCCCGCCCGTTCGACCTGGCCGGCGGCCGGGTGCTGCGCGCCCACCTCCTCTCCTGGGACCGGGAGCGGCACGCCCTGGTCGTCCTGGTGCACCACATCGCCTGCGACGGCTGGGCGGTCGGCCTGCTGCTGGACGACCTGGCCGAGGAGTACGGCACCGGGTCGGGCGCACCGGCCGGCCCCAGCTACCTGGACTACGCCGAGGCGCAGCGCGCGCTCTGGTCGAAGAACACCCGCCGGCTCGAAAACTGGCGCCGACTGCTGACCGGCGCACCTCAGTTGACCCTGCACACCGACCACCCCCGGCCGAGCGTGCTGAGCTTCGCCGGCGCGGTGCTGCGCCGTCCCCTCGACCCGGCGCTGGTCGGCCGGCTCACCACCTGGGCCAAGGAGCACGGCACCACCCTGTTCGGGGTGGCGCTCGCGGCGTACGCCAAGGTGCTGGCCGGCTACGCCCGCCAGCAGGAGGTGGTGATCGGCGTCCCGGTGGCCAACCGGCTGGACGAGGCCGAGGAGCGGCTGGTCGGCTGCCTGGTCAACACCCTGCCGATCAGGGTCGACCTGTCCGGCGATCCGGACTTCGCCGAGCTGGTCGCCCGCACCTGGCGCACCGCACTGAGCGCGCTCGGCCACCAGGACGTGCCGTTCGAGCAGATCGTGCGGGCCGTCGGGGAGGAGCGGCAGCTCAGCCACGCCCCGCTGTTCCAGACCATGCTGACGGTGCAGAACTTCACCTTCACCGTGCCGGAGTTCGCGGGGCTGCGGACCACCGAGGTGGACGTGGAGATCGAGGCCGCCAAGTTCGACCTCGCGCTGACCCTGGACGTCTCGACCGGGGCGCCGTTCCTGCGCGCCGAGTACTCCACCGAGCTGTTCGAACGGGCCACCGCCGAGCGGCTGTTGGAGCAGTACCACACCCTGCTGGCCGCGGTCGTCGAGGACGGCGAACCCGGCCCGGTCTCGCCGCAGGAGCGCCACCGGCTCACCGTCGAATGGAACCCGCCCGTCCCCGGGCGGCCCGCCGGGCACCCCTCGGTGCTGGGCGCGTTCCGCGGCCACGCCGCCCGCACCCCGGACGCGGTGGCGCTGGTGCACCGGGGCGCGCGGGTGACGTACGGCGAGCTGGAGGGCTGGTCCGACCGGATCGCCGCCGGACTCGCCGCCGCCGGACTCGCCAAGGGCGGGCACGTGGGCCTGCTGCTGGGGCGCTCGCCGGCCGTGGTCGCCGCGATCCTCGGCGTGTGGAAGGCCGGCGGGGTGTACGTGCCGCTCGATCCCGAGTACCCGAGGCAGCGGCTGGAGCTGGTCCTGGCCGGCGCCGCGCCCGCCGTCCTGCTGGTCGAACCGGAGACCCTCGGCCTGGCCCGCGAACTGGCCGGGGAGCGGACCCTGCTGGACGCCCGCACGCTGGACGGCCCGCGACCCGCTCCCGAGGCGCTGCCCGGCCCGGACGACCTCGCCTACCTCATCTTCACCTCCGGATCCACCGGAGTCCCCAAGGGCGTGATGGTCCGCCACCGCGGCCTCGACGCGCTCTGCGACCCGACCCCGGCCGGACTGGAGACCGGTCCCGGCGACCGCTGGCTGGGCGCCCACTCCTTCTCCTTCGACGTCTCGGTCTGGGAGATGTGGGGCGCGCTCTCCTCCGGGGCCCGCCTGGTGATCGCCGACCAGGCCGACCTCGTCGACCCGCCGCGCCTGGCCCGGCTGGTGCACGCCGAGCGGGTGACGGTGCTCAGCCTCACCCCCGGCGCCCTGTACCGGGTGCTGCCGCCGTTCTTCGACACGCTCGGCCCGGAAAAGTCCCCGGTGCGGTACGTGGTCCTGGCGGGCGAGGCGCTCAGCTGGTCCCGCCTCGCCTCGCTGGTCGACCCGGAGCGGCTGCCCGCGGTCTTCGTCAACATGTACGGGATCACCGAGGGCACCATCCACGTCACCGTCGCCGAGGTCCCGGCCGACCGGCTCGGCGGGGCGCGGGAGGGCGACATCGGGGTGCCGCTGCCCTCCGCCCGCTGCTATGTGCTGGACGACCGGAGGCGGCCGACCGGGATCAACGTGCCCGGCGAACTGTACGTCGGCGGCGAGCTGGTCGCCGCCGGGTACCTCGGCATGCCCGAGCTGACCGCCGAGCGCTTCGCCGCCGACCCGTACGCCCCCGGCACGCTGTACCGGACCGGAGACCTCGCCAAGTGGGCGCCCGACGGCCGGCTCGTCTACCTCGGCCGGGAGGACGGCCAGGTCAAGGTGCGCGGCTTCCGGGTGGAACTGGCCGACGTGGAGGCCGCGTTCCTGCGCCAGCCCGGCGTGCGGTCCTGCGTGGCCGCCGCGGACGGCGACGAACTGCTCGCCTTCGTGGTCGCCGACCCCGGCGTCGGCGGCGAGCGCGAACTGCGCGCGCTGGTCCGCGAGGAACTGCCCGGGTACATGGTGCCCTCCCGGATCGTCCCGGTGGAGCGCGTCCCGCTGAACGCCAACGGCAAGGTCGACACCCGTCGGCTGCTCGCCGAGCGCACCGCGCCGCCGACCGCGCCCGCCGCCCCGGTGCGCTCCGGCGACGGTCCCCCGACCGGCTCGTCGACCGACTCGCTGACCGAGCGGATCCGGGCGCTCTGGGCCGAGGTGCTGCGCCGGCCCGACCTGGAGCCGGGCGACAACTTCTTCGACGTGGGCGGCCACAGCTTCGCCCTGATCACGGTGCAGCAGCGGATGGCGGAGATCGGCCTGGAGATCTCGGTGACCGACCTCTTCCGCTTCGGCACGGCGGCGTCCTGCGCCGCCCACTTCCGGCCGGCGCCGACCGCGCCCGCCGACGACCAACGGCTCGCACAACGCCGGAAGGGCCGCGAACAGCTCGCCCGCCGGCGGCGACTGAGCAGAGGGGACGATCATGCCTGACAACCTGGCACAGGACCGGATCGCCATCATCGGGATGGGCATCCGGCTGCCCGGCGCCGGACGGGACCTGGACCGCTTCTGGCACAACATCGAGCACGGCGTCGAGGCGATGAGCTTCTTCGACCGCGAGCAGCTGAGCAGCTGGGGCTACCCGGACGAGGTGATCGACCACCCGGACTTCGTCCCGGCCCGCTCGGTGCTGGACGACTACGACCGCTTCGACGGCCGGCTGTTCGGCTACTCCCCGCAGGACTGCGTCCTGATGGACCCGCAGCAGCGGGTCCTGCTGGAGTGCGCCTGGAGCGCCCTGGAACACGCCGGCTACCCGCCGATCGCCCCGGACGGCAACCGGATCGCCGTGCACGTCGGCACCGGGCTGAACGTCTACCTGCTGGACGTGCTGTGGCCCAACGCCCGCGCGGTGAAGTCCGCCGGCGGCCTACAGATCCTGATCTCCAGCGACAAGGACTTCGCCGCCACCCGGATCGCCTACAAGCTCAACCTCCAGGGCACCGCCTTCACCGTGCAGACCGCCTGCTCCACCTCGCTGGTCGCGGTCCACCTGGCGGTGCAGAGCCTGCTCACCTACGAGGCCGACATCGCGCTGGCCGGCGCCGCCTCGGTGGCACCGCCCACCCGGCGCGGCCACTTCTACGAGCCCGGCGGGATCTTCTCCCCCGACGGCCGCTGCCGGACCTTCGACAGCCAGGCCCAGGGCACGGTGGACGCCGACGGCGGCGCCATCCTGGTGCTCAAGCGGCTGGAGGACGCGATCCGGGACAACGACACCGTGCACGCGGTGATCGCCGGGACCGCAGCCGTCAACGACGGCGCCCGCAAGGCCGGCTTCACCGCCCCCGGACCGGAGGGCCAGGCCACCGCGATCCGCTCCGCGCTGGCCGTCGCCGGACTCGAACCGGACGCCATCGGCCTGGTCGAGGCCCACGGCACCGGCACCGTCCTGGGCGACCCCATCGAGGTCTCCGCGCTGCGCACGGTCTTCGACACCGACCGCCCGGAGCGGCAGCCCGTCGCCCTCGGCGCGCTGAAGTCGATCATGGGCCACCTGGACACCGCGGCCGGCGTGGTCGGCGTCGTCAAGACCGTCCTCGCCCTGAAGAACCGCACCATCCCCCCGGTCGCCCGGTTCACCGAGGCCAACCCCGCGCTGGAACTCGACAAGTCGGTGCTGTACGTGCCCACCGAGGCGCACGAGTGGCCGGCCATCGACGGCGTGCGCCGGGCCGGCGTCAGCTCCTTCGGCATCGGCGGCACCAACACCCACGTCGTGCTGGAGGAGGCCCCGCCCGTCCCCGCCGCCGGGCACGGGCGCCGGGAGGGCAGCGAACTGCTGCTGGTCTCCGCCAAGACGGAGGAGGCCGCCACCCGCAGCCTCGCCCGGATCGACGAGCACCTGGCCGGCCTGCCGGCCGCGGACCTGCCCGACCTCGGGTACACCCTGCGCACCGGCCGGGCCGTACTTCCCTGGCGCGGCTGCCTGATCCGCACGCCCGACGAGGAGCTCAAGCCGCTGCGCCCGGTCCGCCGGGCCACCGCGCAGCACGCCGAACGCGGCGTCGGCTACTTCCTCACCGGCGGCGGCCGCCTGCCCGGCAGCCCGCACACCTACAACCTGGACCCGCACTTCCGGCAGATCGTCGACCGGGGCTACGCCGCGCTGCGTGCCGCGGACGGCGAGCCCGGCCTGGAGATCCGGGAGCTGGCCGGCCGCTTCGCCCTCGCCCAAGCCTGGATCGACGCCCTGCGACGGCGCGGCGTCCGCCCCTCCGCCCTGGTCGGCCAGGGCGTCGGCGCCCTCGCCGCGGCCTGCGCGGCGGGCGTGCTGGACTTCACCGACGCGATCGGCCTGACCCTCGGCCGGCCCGCCGACGGCCTGCGCTGCGCCGAGCCGGCCGTCCCGCTGTACACCCCGGACGGCACCCCGGTCACGGCCGCGCAGGCCGCGGACCCCGGCTACTGGGCGGTCCGGCTGCACGAGGAGCACGACCGGAGCTTCGCCCCGCCCGCCGCCGGCCCCGACCCGGCCGCCTGGCTGGAGATCTCCACCCAGGTGCTGCCGCACGTCGACGTCGAGCCGCCACCGCTGTCCAACGGCTACGACCGGCTGCTCGCCTCGGTCGGCCTGCTCTGGGAGATGGGCATCGGCGGCCCCTGGGACCCCGCGCTCGACGAGGGGCTGCGCCGGGTCCCCGCCCCCGGCTACCCCTTCGCCCCGACCCGCCACTACCTCGACATTCCCCCCACGGCCAAGGAGAGGCACCTGTGATGAGCGAGCACCTGGACATGGCACGGGCCGCCGGGTTCGAGCAGATCTGGATGGAGGTCCTCGGCGTGGACGCCGTCGACCGGGACGACGACTTCTTCGACCTCGGCGGGCACTCGCTCAGCGCCCTTCGGCTCTCCACCCTGGTCCGCCAGGAACTCGGCCTCGCCGTCGAGCTCAACCACGTCCTGGAGAACCCGCGCTTCGGCGACCTGCTGGCCGCCGCCGCGAAGGCCGGGCCGGAGCGGGTCGCCGAAGGCGGCCGGGCATGACCCTCCCGGCCGGACCGCTCGCCGAGTGGCTCCCGCTGGCCGCCGACCTCCTCGGCCTTCCGGCCGCGGAGGTCGCGGGCCGCGCCGCGCGGGAGTCCTTCACCGCCCTGGGCGGCACCTCGCTGCAGGCGATCGCGCTCGGCGCGGGCGGCCAGCGCGAACTGGCCAAGGACGTCGACGTCGCCCGGCTGCTCGGCGCGCTCCCGCTGGCCGAGGCCCTGGCCGGGGCGCGCGACTACGTCCGCACCGAGCCCGCGCCGGGCGAGGCGGCCACCGAGGCGCTCGACCGGGAACTGCTGCCCGGCCAGAAGGCCATGCTGGCCGCGCACCTGGCCGGCCGCGACCGGACGTACCACCTGATGTTCACACTGGAGCCACCCGGCGGGCTGGACCCCGCCCGCACCGAGGCCGCCCTGCGCGCGCTCACCGCCCGGCACGAGTCGCTGCGCACCGTGTTCCACGAGCACGGCCAGGGCGCCCGCCGGACCGTCCTGCCGCCCGGGCACACCCCACGGCTGCTGCACCAGGGCCTGCCCGCCGGCACCGACCCGGTCAGGGCCGTCCACGAGCTGTACGGGCGGCGCGCCGCCGAACTGCTGCGGCCCTTCGAGGAGCCGCCGGTGGTGTTCGTCCGCACCGAGACGGGGAAGCATCCGGACGCGGACGAACGGACCCTGCTCACCGTGCTGGTGCACCACGCGCTGGTCGACGGGTGGAGCATCGGCGTGCTGTGGCGCGAGTTCGCCCGCCTCTACCAGGACGGGCCCGGCGCGCTGCCCGCCACCGCCCCGTCCCCCGAGTGGACGGCCACCCGCCTCGCCGCCAAGGAGGCGGCCGGTGAACTCGCCGCCGCCACCGGGCGGGTGACCACGCGGCTGGCCGGCGCCCCGCTGGTCGCCACCCTGCCCACCGACCGCCTCCGCGCGGAGGAGGCCGACGGGCGGGGCGAACGCCTGGTCTTCGCACTGGAGCCCGCCGTCGCCGAGAGCGTGGAGGGGCTCGCCCGGCACGCCCGGACCACCGTCACCTCCGTGCTGCTCGCCGCCTGGGCCCTGGCCGCCGCCCGCCGCGCCGGCACCTCGGACCTGCTGCTCGGCGTGGCCGCCTCCGGCCGGTTCGAGGCCGGCATGGCCGACCTCGTCGGCCTGTGCACCCGGATCGTCCCGGTCCGCTGCCGGACCGGGGACCTCCAGAGCGCCACCGCCTACGTACGCGCCACCGCGGCCGCGCTCGCCGACGCCGTCAGCGACGCCGACCTGCCCTTCGCCCGGGTGGTCGGCGCGCTCGCCGGCGAGGTCGACGCCGCCCGCAACCCGGTCGCCCAGCTCGGCTTCGCCGCCCACCACGACCTGGTCCCGGACCGGTTCGGCACCGAGGACGGGGAGTGGCGGGTGCACGAGGGCCACTGCCACGGCTCCGTCTTCGACGCCCTGCTGTTCGTCCAGGACTGGTCGCGGCGGCCCAGACTGGCCGTGGAGTACGCGTCTTCGGCGCAGGACGCGGCCGACATCGGCGAGCTCACCGAGTCCTTCCGGAGCGTCCTCGCCGAACTCGCCGCCCGGCCGGACGCCCCGCTCGGCGAGGTCACCGGGCTCTCCGCCGGACAGCGGCGGAGGCTCGAACGGCTCGGCCGGGGTGGCGGGTTCAGCGGTGGCGGGTTCAGCGGTGGCGGCGACGACCTGTGGACCCGGTTCGAGCGGCACGCCGAGCAGCACCCGCACGCGGTCGCCGTCGACGACCCGCACACCGGAACCGTTCTGACGTACCGTCACCTCCACTCCCGGGCCCTGGCCCAGGCCGATCGGCTGCGCGCCCTCGGCGTCCGGCCCGGCGACCGGGTGGTGCTGGAGGTGCCCCGCTCGGCCGCCGAGGCCGTCGCCGTGCTCGGCGTGCTGAGCCTGCCCGCCACCTATGTCGCCGTCGACCCCACCGTCCCCGCCGACCGCCGCGGACGGATCGCCGGGGCCGTCGCCCCGGCCGCCCGCATCGGGGGCGCCGCGGACGACCCGGCCCTCGCCGCCGTCCCCCGCTGCCCACCACCCGACCCCGTGGCGGACACCGCGCCCGACCCCTCGCCCGCCCCGCTCAGGACCACGGCGCCCGCCGGACCCGGCGCGGCCGCGTACATCTCCTTCACCTCCGGCACCACCGGCGACCCCAAGGGCATCGTGGTCCCGCACCGGGCGGTGCTGCGGCTGGCCGATGACGGCCTGCTGTTCGCCCACCCGGCCGGGGCGCGGATGCTGCGGCTCTCCCCGCTGGCGTTCGACGCCTCCACCCTGGAGCTGCTGGTGCCGCTCGCCACCGGCGCCACGGTGGTCGTCCACCCGCCCGTGGAGCCCACCCCCGCCGGCCTGGCCGACTTCCTCCCCGCCTCCCGCACCACCCACGCCTGGCTCACCTCCGGCCTCTTCCACCTGGTCGCCGACCACCGGCCGGAGGCGTTCGCCGGCCTGCGCCAGCTGTTCACCGGCGGCGGCGTGGTCTCGCCCGACCACGTCCGCCGGGTCCTGCGGCGGTGCAGCCGGCTGCGCGTCACCAACGGCTACGGGCCGACCGAGAACACCACCTTCACCACCGTCTGCCACGCCGACGGCGCCCACGAGGTGCCCGACCCGTTCCCGATCGGCACACCGGTGCACGGCACCGGCGTCCGGGTCACGGACGGCGCCGGCCGCCCCGTTCCGCCCGGCGCCGTCGGCGAACTGCGCACCACCGGCGCCGGCCTCGCCGACGGCTACCTCGGCGACCCGGAGCGCACCGCCGCGGCGTTCACCGAGCACTCCGGCGAACGCGAGTACCGCACCGGCGACCTGGTCCGCTGGGGCGCCGACGGACGGCTGCGCTTCCTCGGCCGCGCCGACCGCCAGCTGAAGATCGCCGGCCACCGGGTCGAACCGGTCGACGTGGAACGCCGGATCCGCGAGCGGCCCGGCGTCCTGGACGCCGTGGTGTTCGCCGCCGACGGGCGGCTGTGCGCGGCCGTCAAGGCACCCGCCGACCTGCTCTCCGCGGTCCGCGCCGCCGTCGAACCCGGGCTCGCCGCCTACGAGCGCCCACAGCGCTGGCTCGCCGTGGACGCCTTCCCGCTGGACCGCAACGGCAAGGTCGACCTGCGCGCCCTCGCCGCGCTGTCCGCCCCGGCCGCCCCGGCTCCCGTCGCCGCGCCCTCCCCCGCCCCCGCCGCCGATCTGGAGGAGCTGATCTCGGGGATCTGGGCCGGCGTGCTCGGCACCGACGACTTCGACACCGACGAGGGCTTCTTCGACGTCGGCGGCGATTCGCTGGGCGTCGCCCTGGTCCGCCGCCGGCTCCAGGAGCAGCTGGGCGGCCGACCGATCCCGCTGACCGACCTGTACCGCTTCCCCACCGTGCGGACCATGGCCGCCCACCTGCGCACGACGACCACGGCCGTACCGACGACCACGGGAGTACCGAGATGAGCCAGGAGATCGCCGTCGTCGGCATGGCCGGCCGGTTTCCCGGCGCCGCCGACCTGGACGCGTACTGGTCGAACCTGCTGGCCGGCCGGATCACCGTCAGCCGCCTCGACCGCGCGGAACTGCTCGCGGCCGGCGTCCCCGCCACGCGGCTCGACGACCCCGGCTACGTCCCGGTGCGCGGCACCGTCGCCGACCCGGAGCTGTTCGACTCCGCCTTCTTCGGCATCCCGCCCCGCGAGGCGGACCTGATGGACCCGCAGCACCGGCTGCTGCTGCAGACCGCCTGGGAGGCCCTGGAGTCGGGCGGCCTGATCACCGACGCCCCGCCGGGCCGGGTCGGCGTGTTCGCCGGCGCGGGCTACAACTACTACCTCCAGCAGCACGTCCTGGCCGACCCGGCCGTCCTGGAGACGGACGGGCTGCTCTCCGTGGTGCTCGCCAACGAGAAGGACCACCTGGCGACCAGGATCGCCTACCGGCTGGGCCTCGGCGGCCCGGCGATCACCGTCCAGAGCGCCTGTTCCACCTCGCTGGCCGCCGTCCACCTGGCCTGCCAGAGCCTGCGCACCGGCGACTGCGACACGGCGCTGGCCGGCGGCGCCTACCTCGCGCTGCCCCAGCGGTCCGGCTACCACTACGAGCCCAAGGGCATCATGTCGCCGGACGGGAGCTGCCGCCCGTTCGACGCCACCGCCAACGGAACCGTGCCCGGAAGCGGCGTCGGCGTGGTCGCGCTCAAACGCGCCGAGGACGCCCGCCGGGACGGCGACCTGGTGCACGCCCTGATCTCCGGCTCCGCGATCAACAACGACGGCGCCGCGAAGGTCGGCTACACCGCGCCCGGCGTGGCCGGCCAGGTCGACGTGCTGACCCGCGCCTACGCCGCGGCCGGCGTCGACCCGGCGACCGTCGGCTACCTGGAGGCGCACGGCACCGCCACCGAGGTCGGCGACGCGATCGAACTCGCGGCGCTGCACGAGGTGTTCAAGCCCGGCGCGGCCCGCTGCTCGCTCGGCTCGGTCAAGGCGAACATCGGCCACCTGTCCGCCGCCGCCGGTGTGGCCGGGCTGATCAAGGCCGTCCTCGCGCTCCGCACCCGGCGGCTCCCTCCGCTCGCCGGAGTCGGCCGGCCGCGCGCCGAACTGCTGGACCCGGCAAGCCCGTTCACCGTGGACACGGCCGCCCGCGACTGGCCCGGCACACCCGGGACGCCCCGGCGGGCCGCCGTCAGCTCCTTCGGCCTCGGCGGCACCAACGTCCACGTCGTCCTCACCGAGGCCCCGCCCGCCGAACCGGCGCCGCCCCCGGCCGAGGGCCCCGAGCTGCTGGTGGTCTCCGCCCGCAGCGACGACGCCCTGCGGACCGCCGCCCGGCGACTCGCCGACCACCTGGCCGAACACCCCGGCCGGCCGCTGCGCGACGCCGCCGTCACCGGCCGCGAACACCGCCGGCACTTCCCGCACCGCCTCGCCGTGGTCGCCGACGAACCGGCCGCCGCCGCCCGGGCGCTGACCCGCGCTCCCCGCCGCACCGCGCTGCGCCGGCCCGAGGTGGTGCTGCTCTTCCCCGGCCAGGGCGCCGAGGCCCCCGGCATGGCCGCCTGGGCGTACCACCGGTTCCCGGGATTCGCCGCCGACCTCGACCGGGGCGCCGACCACGTCCACGGCCTGCTCGGCGTCGACCTGCGCGAACTGCTGCTCGGCGACGACCCGCAGGGGCTGGTCCACCGCACCGACCTCACCCAGCCCGCCCTGGCCCTGCACGAGTACGCGCTCGGCCGGCTGCTGCTCTCGCTCGGGGTGAAGCCCGCGGCGCTGATCGGCCACTCGGTCGGCGAGTTCGCCGCCGCCGCGCTCGCGGGGGAACTCACCCCCGAGGAGATGCTGCGGCTGGTGGCCGAACGCGGGGCGCTGATGCAGCGGGCCCCCGAGGGCCGGATGGTCGCCGTCCTCGCCGCAGAGCCGGAGGTCCGCCGCCGGCTCGCGGACTTCGACGCCCTGGACCTCGCCTCGTTCAACGCCCCCGAGGTCGTGGTGGTCTCCGGTCCGGTCGCCGGGATCGGCCGGCTGTGTGAACGGCTGGCGGCCGAGGGCGTGCAGCACCGGCCGCTGCCCGCCCAACGCGCCTTCCACTCCCGGATGATGGCCGACGCCGCCACCGCCCTCGGCGCCGCGGCGGCGGGCATCCCGGCCCGCCCGGCCACGGTCCCGGTGGTCAGCAGCGTCGACGGAAGCCTGCTGCCCGTGGGCGGCGTGCGCCCGGCCGGCTACTGGGCCGGGCAGTTGCGCAGTCCCGTCCGCTACCAGGACGCGGTGGAGGCCGTCGCGGACCGCTCCCGGCTGGTCCTGGTCGAGGTCGGTCCCGGCACCGGACTGATCGGCAGCGCCCGGCAGATCCCCGCCGTCCGGCACGCCGCCATGGTCGCCCTGCAGCGCCGGCGCGCCGACCTGCTCGACGGCCTCGGGCAGCTCTGGGCGCACGGCGTCGACCTGGACTGGCCCGCCGTCCGCGCCGGCGCCCCCGCCGCACGGGCCGTGCTGCCCACCCATCCCTTCGCCGCCACCCGGCACTGGCTCGACGGCTCCGCGCCGTCCGTCCCCGTCCCTGCCGCCGCTCCTGCCGCCGCCCCTTCCGACGCCGACAGCGCCGTGGACACGCCGCTCGGACAGGTCCTCGCCATCTGGCGGACCCTGCTGGGCGTCCCCGGCATCGGTGCCGACTCCGACTTCTTCGCCCTCGGCGGGGAGTCCCTGCTCTTCATCCGGATGATCTCCCAGGTCCAGCGCGCGCTCGACGCCCCGATCGACATCGCCGCCCTCGCCGGCTCCCCGACCCCGCGCGCGATCGCCGCCCAGGCGGTGGAGGCGGTGGCCGGATGAGCGCCCGCACCGACCTGCCGACCCTGCTCGGCTTCAACCCCGACCCGACGCCCGCCCCGCGCACCCCCGTCCACGAGGCCATCTGCCGGCAGGCCGCCCGCACGCCCGACGCGACCGCCCTGCGGTACGGGGACGACGCCCTCACCTACCGCCAACTCCTCGACGACGCCGCCGCCCTGGCGAGCCGGCTCACCGCCCGGGGCATCGGCCCCGGCGCGGTGGTCGGCCTGTCCGCCCGCCGCGGCCCCGCGCTGGTCACCGCCGTCCTCGGCGTCCTGCTCTCCGGCGCCGCGTACGTCCCGCTGGACCCGCGGCACCCGCCGGTGCGGCTCCGCGCCATGCTGGACTCCACCCGGGCGGCCCTGCTGCTCACCGACGACACCGCGCCGCCCCTGCCGGACGGGCACCCGGTCCCGGTCCTCCCGCTGACCGGCGCACCGCCTGATGACGACCCGTCCGCCGGCGCCCCGGTGCCGCTCGACTGGCGGCACCACCGCGCGGAGCCCGCCGTCGTCGACGGCCTCTGCTGCGTCATCTTCACCTCCGGCTCCACCGGCGAGCCCAAGGGCGTCGAACTGCCCCACGCCGCCCTCGCCAACCGGCTCGCCGGAATGCTGGCGCGGCACCGGCTCGGCCCCTCCGACGTCCTGCTGCAGAAGACCCCGTACACCTTCGACGTCTCCATCTGGGAACTCCTGCTCGCCTTCCTCGCGGGCGGCACCCTGGCCGTCGCGCCGCCGGACGCCCACCGCGACCCGCAGGCACTGGTCGAGCTGATCCGGCGGCACGGGGTCACCATGGTCCACTTCGTGCCGTCGATGCTCGCGCTGTTCGTCACCGAGCCCGGGGCCGGCCTCTGCACCACCCTGCGCACGGTGCTGTGCGGCGGCGAGGCCCTTCCGCCCGCACTCGCCAACACCCTGACCGCCGCCCTGCCGCAGGCCGCGGTGCACAACATGTACGGACCGGCCGAGGCCACCATCGACGTCACCGGCTGGCACTGCCGCCCGCACGAGGACGGGGACCTGGTCCCGATCGGCCGCCCGCTCTCCAACGTCCGCGCCTACGTCGTCGACGAGTCCGGTGGCCTCGCCCCCGTCGGCGTCCCCGGTGAACTCCTGCTCGCCGGCCCCTCGCTGGCCCGCGGCTACGCGGGCCGCCCGGACCTCACCGCCGAACGCTTCGTCGAACTGCCCGTCGCCGGCCGCGCCGAACGGGTCTACCGCACCGGGGACCTGGCCCGCTGGTCGCCGGACGGCCACCTCGACTACCTCGGCCGGATCGACACCCAGGTGAAGATCCGCGGCCAGCGCGTCGAACTCGGCGAGATCGAGGCCACCCTGCGCCGCCACCCCCGGGTCCGCGACGCCATCGCGGCCCTCCGCGACGGCCGGACCCTGGTCGCCTACGCCGTCCCGGCCGCCGGCGGCCCGGACGAGTTCGACGAGGCCCTCCTGCGCGGCCACCTCGCCGACCACCTGCCCGAGCACATGGTCCCCGCCCGCGTCGTCCCGCTCACCGCCATCCCCACCACCGCCCACGGCAAGGCCGACCGCACCGCCCTGCCACCCCCACCCCGCCGCCGCCCGCCCCGCCCCGGCCGGTAGACGGCCGTTGCCCGGCAGGGGACCTCGGCCGCCGGCGGCCGAGGTCCCCTGCCGGGCGTGCGATCACCTGTTGACGGCGTCGGTCACCCGGATCCAGTCGTCCAGGTCCGCGGTGCGGGCCTCCAGGGCGGTGCGAATGCCGGTGGCACCGTCAGCGCCGAGGGCCAGGCGCAGCGGCGGGTTGGGGCTGTCGACCGCGGTTCGGATTCCTTCGGCGATCCGGGCGGCGGCGGAGAACGCGGAGGCGGGCAGTTCGCCGATGGCCTTGTGGACGGCGCGGACAGTCTGGTCGTAGTCGTCGAGGCCGGCCGCGACGTCGAGGTTGGACAGGAAGGGGGTGGCGGTCATTCCGGGCTGGACGAGGGTGACCTTGATGCCGAGCGGTGCGACCTCGGCCGCCAGCGCGTCCGACAGCCCCTCGACCGCGTACTTGGTCGCGGCGAGCAGTCCCACGCCGGGGTGGGCGGACTGCCCGTAGACCGAGGAGCCCTGGAGGACGTGTCCGGAGCGCTGGGCGCGGAGCACCGGCAGCGTCGCGCGGAGCACGTTGAGCACTCCGAAGACGTTGGTGTCGAACACGGCGCGGGCCTGCGCGTCGGAGGCCTCCTCGACGGCTCCGAAGAGTCCGTAGCCGGCGTTGTTGGCGACCACGTCGATGCGGCCGAACCGCGCGAGCACGCGCTCCACCGCCTCCCGGACGGCCTGCTCGTCGCGAACGTCCGTGGGCACGAGGAGCAGGCGGCCGCCGTGGGCCTCGGTCAGTTCGTCCAGGGCGGCGGTGTCACGGGCGAGCGCCGCGACGCTCTCTCCGCTCTCCAGTGCCTGGAGGGTCAGTTCGCGGCCGATGCCGGAGGTCGCACCGGTGATGAGCCAGATACGGCTCGATGTCTCGTTCATGTTGCGACCGTATGGCGTTAGCTCATAACGAGTCAAGATCCTTGGTCTTCTGCGTTGCCCGTTAGGCGGCTTAGCGCCTCTTCCCGCTGCTGTAGGGTGGGGTGATGAGCAGCGCCGCGACCGGATCCGCGAAACCCAGGCCTCGCACCGTCCTGCCGACAGTGGAGACCGTGCTCGTGTTCGTGAACACCCGCGCCGACGGAACCGGCCGCCGGGAGCTGTTCGAGGACGGGGCCTCGTTCGCGGCCTGGCTCGCCGAGCACGACGAGTTCGGCGGGCCCGGCGGACCCGGCGGCGAGACCGTGGCGACCGATGCCGACGCCGCCGCCGCACGCGAACTGCGCGACGCCCTGGTGACCCTGCTGCTCGCCCACTCGGGCGACGAGGAGAGCCTCGGCGAGCCCCTCCGGCGCGCCGAGCGACACCTGCGACGCGCGGGCACGCTCTACCCGCTGGCCACGGTGGTCACAGCCGAAGGCGTCCGGCTGGCCTCACCGCAGGCAGGCGTACCACGCGTGTTCGGAACCGTCCTGGCCGCGGTGACGACCTTCGCCCAGACGGCCGACTGGGGCCGCGTCAAGGCCTGCCGCAACCCCCCGTGCCACTTCGGTTTCTTCGACCGCACCCGCAACGGCGCAGGCCTGTACTGCAGCACCACGTGCGGCTCCCAGGTCTCCATGCGCAACTACCGCCGCCGCCAACGCCAGGAGCCCGAGACACCCCCCGAGGCGTAGGGCCCCTCCACGGGCGGCGGCCGCACCGCCCGGCAGCTCGGGTGGTCACCAGGTGACGGGCAGCGCGTGCAGGCCGTAGACCTCGTTGTTAACGCGGTAGGGCACCTCCTCGGCCGGGCCCGCGAGCGCGAGGCCGGGCAGCCGCCGCAGCAGGGCGGGCAGCGCGATCCGCAGTTCGGCGCGGGCCAGCGGTGCGCCGAGGCAGTGGTGCGGACCGTGCCCGAAGGTCACGTGCGACACGGGCTTGCGCTCGATGTCGAGGCGGTCCATCCCGGTGCCGAGCGCCGGGTCGCGGTTGGCCACCGGCAACTGGCAGACGACCTGGTCCCCGGCCTTGACCGGCACGCCGCCGATCTCGGTGTCGCACCGGGCGGTCCTGGCCAGCGCGGTGCTGGACACGGACAGGTACCGCAGCAACTCCTCGACGGCGGTGTCGATCACGGGATCGCCCTCGCCGGCCCCGCGCAGCCGGTCGGCCTGCTCGGGGTGCGACAGCAGGGCGAGCACGCCCAGCCCGATCGTGTTGGACACCGTGACATGGCCGGCCAGCAGCAACAGCTCGCAGACGCCGACCAGTTCGGAGTCCGACACCGCGCCGCCGTGCTCCCGCACGAGCATGCCGATCATCCCCTCGTCCGGGCTGCGCCGCTTCTCCGCCACCAGGGAGGCCATGTACGCGTGCGACTCCCGGCCGGCCGCGAGCCGTTCCTCCATCGGGAGTCCGAGGTCCAGCGTGACCCGCGACCAGCGGTGGAACTCCCCCTGGTCGAGGTCGGGCACGCCGAGCATCGCGCAGATCACCCCGAGCGGCAGCGGCAGCGCGAAGTCGGCCATCAGGTCCGCCTCACGGCCCCGCGCCTCCATGGCGTCGACCAGCTCGCCGGCCAGTGCGCGGATCATCGGCTCCAGTGCGCGGATCCGCCTTCCGGTGAACTCGGGCGTCAGGACGTGGCGCAGCCGCGTGTGCTCCGGCGGGTCCATGTTGAGGAGCTCGTTCGGCAGCACCGGGGCGCGGTCCGGGTCGTACATCGCGAAGGTCTCCTGGTCGGCCAGCACCCGCCGGACGTCCGCGTGCCGGGTGACCAGCCAGAACTCGCCGACCCGGTGCAGCCAGAAGTCCCGGACCCGCCGCACCGGCTCCCCCCGCTGGGCCTCTCCCAGCGCCGCGCCCGGCCCGAGGCCGTCACGGCGGTAGAAGATCGAGACCGGTGACGCTTCCTGCTCGCTCACAGAACCTCCCGAGACCATCCGATACCCACCTCCCGATACCCAGGCGCTCGCTCCGCTGCGCACCTCACCCGCAACCCGGTGCAGCGCGCAGGGGCGCGGAGCCCCCGGGCGCGCGCCCTCCCCCGAGCCGGAGCCGCCCCCTGCGCCCCGGCTGCGCCGGGAGATAGGTTGACCGGTCATGACGGCCTTTCGTATCGGTGTGATGTTCGACCGTTCCTGGGACCCCGCCGGGCTGCCCGCCTTCGCGCGGGAGGCCGAGGCGCTGGGGGCGGACGACCTGTGGGTCGTCGAGGACCTGGGGTGGAACGGCGGGGTCTCGGCGGCGGCGGTCGCGCTCGGGGCGACCGAACGCCTGCGGGTCGGCATCGGAATCGCGCCCGCGCCGCTGCGCAGTCCGGCGCTGCTGGCGATGGAGGTGGCCACCCTGGCCCGGGTCTTCCCCGGCCGGCTGGTGGCCGGGATCGGCCACGGTGTGCGGGAGTGGATGCGTCAGGCCGGCGTGGCCCCGCGGTCGCCGCTGGCGTTGCTGGAGGAGGCCCTCACCGCGGTGCGCGGTCTGCTGCGCGGCGAGCGCGTCACCGTGGACGGGCGCGAACTTCGGCTCGACGGCGTCCGGTTGGTCCACCCGCCGGCGAAGGACGCGGTTCCCCCGGTGATCGCGGGCGTCGTCTCGCCCAAGTCCCTGGAGCTGGCCGGCCGCGCCGCGCAGGGCACGCTGGTGGCCGAAGGCCACGGTCCGCGGGACCTGCTCGCGGTCCGCGCGGCCGCGGAGCGCGGCGGCGCCGGCGCGGACCACACGGTCACCGTCTTCACCTTCCTCGGCGTGGGCGCCGCGGCGGCCCCCGCGCTGCGGGAGGCCGTCGCCGGACACGCGCAGTGGCTGGGGCGCGACGAGGCCGCGACGTTCGCCGCCGGTGGTACGGCGGCCGAGGCGGCGGCGGCGCTGCACGCGCTCGGGGACGCGGGCGCGCACACGGTGGTGCTGCGGATCTGCGGCCCGGAACCCCTCACGCAGCTGCGCGACGTGATGACGGCACTCGGGAGCGACGCGACCGCGCCGCTCGTCCCGCAGAGCTCCGCCGGACGGGCCACCGCCCCGGCCGGCCGCTCCTGACCATGTGGCCGACGCCCACACCGTGACGCCCGAGATAGGTGCCGCCGCCATAGGGAGACGGCCCCTCCGTTCCTAGGGTGTCACGCACGCACTGGACCTCGGCGTGGAGGAGTGAACGCGGCATGTGGGGAAGCGGACGTGGTAGGCGCAGGGGCTTCGGCTGGCTGCTCGCGAGCGTGCTCGCGCTGATCGGCGCGGTCGTCCCGTCGGGGTCCGCCTCGGCGGCGGTGCCGTCCTACCTGACGCTGGAGGCGACCTACGGAAGCGTCGCCAACGGCTGGGACCGCGTCGAGCGCTACCTCGACACCACGACCGGCTTCAAGCAGGAGCAGTACCCGCCGGACGGCCGCGGCAACCAGGACGGCCAGCGGCTCACCTTCTTCGGCGGCGTCAAGCAGCCCTACTCCGGCCGCTT
Organism: Kitasatospora sp. NPDC008115; assembly: GCF_042957205.1. Classification (NCBI taxonomy): domain Bacteria; kingdom Bacillati; phylum Actinomycetota; class Actinomycetes; order Kitasatosporales; family Streptomycetaceae; genus Kitasatospora; species Kitasatospora sp. NPDC008115. The sequence goes on from NZ_JBIBHU010000015.1 coordinate 113,698, forward strand.
CCTGCTCTACTCCGCCCCGGGCTGGAACACCGGCGCGCACCAGGTCCCGGTGCTGCTGGTGCACGGCGCCAACGACAACCCCGACCGGGCCTGGGCCAACCCCGGTGAGAGCGGCGGCTACGGCTGCGGCTCCCTCTCCTGTCCGAACACCGGTCTGATGCAGTACCTGTCCGGGCGCGGCTACCGGGTCTTCGCGGTCGGCTTCGCGCACAAGCAGGGCGACAACCTGATGCAGGCCCAGGCGGTCGGCGACGCCGTCGCGCTGATCCGCGCCAGGCTCGGCGTCCCCCAGGTGGACGTGGTGGGCTGGAGCAAGGGCGAGATGTCCGCCCGCGCCTACGTCTCCTCGGTCAAGCCCTCCTGGGGCCGGTCCTTCGCGGGCGACGTCCGCAAGCTGATCACCGTCGGCGGCCCGAACGGCGGCTACGACTACCCCTTCGCCCACGGCTGGGCCCACGACTTCTCCATCTGGCCGCAGTGCGGCGGCCAGGTCAACGCCCCCGCGCCGCACCTGCGGATGACCTGCTACGGCACCTACACCGCGCACCCTGAGTTCTCCTTCGCCCCCTCGGGCGGCTACGACGTCTACCCGGGGCAGCGGCAGATGCTGGCCCGCTGGGACTCGGTGTTCGGCATCGACCAGACCCAGCAGGACTGGTACACCACCTACCACGGCGGCCAGGGCTTCTACACCGAGGGCGGCGGCATCCAGGCCGCGATCAACGCCGGCTCGCTGATCGCCCCGCTGCACCAGGCCGGGGTGCCCGCCTCGGTGACGACCTACCTGATGGCGGGCGGCGCGCCCAGCGTCGTCGGCATCTTCAACGAGAACCGCGGCCCCAGCGACGGCGTGGTCTTCGTGGCCAGCGCGCTGGACACCACCGGCATCGCCACCGTCGGCGGCACCGCGCTGATCACCCTCGCCAACCACCTGCAACTCGGCTGGGACGGCGCGGCGAACGCGCAGGTCGCCGGCTGGCTGAACTGAGGAACACGCCCGATGATCACCGATCGACCGATAGCCACCGACCGGCTGACCGTGAACCACGCCGAGATCGAGGGCCGCACGACGGGCGAGCCCGTGGTCCTCGTCCACGGCAACGTCTCCTCCGGCGTCTTCTGGCACCCGACCATGGCCGCCCTGCCCGACCGCTTCCGCCCGCTGGCCCCCGACCTGCGCGGCTTCGGCGGCACCGAGCCGCTGCCGGTGGACGCCACCCGCGGCCTGCGCGACCACAGCGAGGACCTGCTCTGCTACCTCCGGACGCTGGACCTCGGCCCGGTCCACCTGGTCGGCTGGAGCATGGGCGGCGGGGTGGCGCTGCAACTGCTGCGCGACCACCCGGAACTGGTCCGCTCGCTCACCCTGGTCAACCCGGTCTCCCCGTACGGCTTCGGCGGCACCCACGGGGTGGACGGCAGGCTCAACTCGCCCGACGGCGCGGGCTCCGGCGCCGGCGGCGCGGCCCCCGAGTTCGTCCGGCTGCTGGGCGAGGGCGAACCGGGCGCCGGGTCACCGTTCGCGCCGCGCTCGGTGCTGGACACCGCCTACGTCAGCGAGCCGCTGGCCGATCCGGACCGCTACGTGGCCGCCATGCTGACCACCCGGACCGGGGAGGACCACTACCCCGGCGACGTCCGGCCGAGCGACACCTGGCCGGGTTCCGCGCCCGGCGGGCGAGGAGTGCTGAACTCCATGGCGCCGACCCACTTCCGGATCGACGACCTGGAGCTGGTCGAACCGAAGCCGCCGATCCTGTGGATCCGCGGCGCGGCCGACGTCATCGTCTCCGACACCTCGCTCTTCGACCTCGCCCACCTGGGGTCGCTCGGCGCCGTCCCGGGCTGGCCCGGCGCCGGGACCTGCCCGGCGCAGCCGATGGTCGCGCAGACCCGCGCCGTCCTCGACCGCTACGCCGCCGCCGGCGGGCGGGTGCGCGAGGTGGTCGTCGAGGGCGCCGGCCACACCGTGCACCTGGAGCGGCCGAAGGAGTTCCTGGCGGCCCTGCTGGAGACCCTGGACGGGGCCTGACGGCGGGACGGCCTGTGCTGGGCGCCTGACGGCCACCGGTGGCCGTCAGGCGCCCGGCGCTGTCACGGGCTGGCCGGTGCCGCGACGAAGGTGTACGCGCCGAGTTCGAGGAACAGGGCGTCCGCGAGCCCGGGAACGCCGGTGAGCGGGACGGCGAGCCGCCGTTCGCGCTCCCCGGCGCGGGCGGTCACCGGGTTGTAGGCCCGCAGCACGATCCGGGCGTCGCACGGGAGGGGCTGGTCGAACTGGACCACGACCGTGACCGTACCGGAGTAGTTGGCCGGCAGGAGCACCGAGCGGGTGTACCCCTCGTCGGTGCCGGGCGCGTAGATCTGCGCCGTCAGGCTGAACGGCGCCTGCTGGTCGGTGTTGGAGAAGGTCGCGGTGCCGCCGGGCAGGTCGGTGCCGGAGATCCCGAAGACGAACCGCGTCGGGGTGTTGTTCAGGTTGCAGATGGCCAGGTCGGAGAGGACGTACCTGGTCTGCCGGCACGGGATGACGTCGATGTTGCGCCAGCCGACGTTGGGGCTGTACCTCACCCAGTTCAGGTAGTCGACGAGCGAGCCGAACGTCGGCAGCGTGGCGGGCATGGGGTGGGCGGGCGTGTCGACGGTGGCTATCGTGCAGTAGTGGCCCGGCGGGTTGCTGCTCGGCCACACGAAGGCGGACCTGCTGACACAGATCTGCCCGGGAGGGACCTCCCTGCCGCCGCCGCGAACGGTGAACGGCACGCTGGTGCCCCCGCCTTCGGCGGTGAGCGGGGTCCACGCCCGCGGGTCCAGCAGCAGCCCTCCGGGGGCGTAGTAGAGCCTGACGTCACCGGAGGCGGGACAGCCGGTCCTGAGGTTCCTTCCCCGGACGTAGATCCGGTTGAGCCGCCCGTACACGATGGGGTGGCTCAGCCCGAGGTCGGGTCCGCCGTAGCTGGACTCCAGCAGCGCGAAGTCCAGGATGTCGCTGCCGAAGGGGATGATGTCCGGGGACTCCCAGACGGGGTCGGCCGTGGGGGTCCGCCCCACGTCCGGGAAGTTGTCACGGACCAGGATGTCGTTCCAGTCGGCGGCGGCGTTCATGGTTCCTCCCGGCGGTGATCCGTCGTCGGTCGCGGAACTCGGGGCCAAGGGGTGCGCGCGTCGGCGTCAGCACCGACGGGCGGTCGGTCCCGTGGTCGTTCGGGGGCCCGCAGGCTGTGGGTTTGCGGGAAGCGTCCCGATGCAGAAAAATATATCGACCCCGAACCACCGTGCCCAATAGGCCGGAAGAGTGAATGCCGGGCCCGTGGAGTCGGCGAACCGCCGCCGACGGGCCTCCGCGAAGGGGCCCGTCGGCGGCCGGCGTGCCGTCAGAACTCCAGTACCTCACGGTCGAGCGGATACCGGGCGTGGTGCGGGCCCGCGTAGGGCGAGGGCGTGATCGGCAGGACGCCGGTCGGCTGGAGGCCCAGGTTGTCGTCCCAGATCCGGGGTTCGACCTGGCCGAGGACGCGGAACTCGCGGAAGGTGAACGGCTGGCTGTCGGTCGGGAAGAACTCGGGCGTGGTCATCACCTGGAAGTGCAGGTGCGGCGTGGTGGAGTTGCCGCTGTTGCCGATCAGCCCGAGGACCTGCCCGGGCTCGACGCAGTCGCCCTCCCGGACGCTGAGCGAGCCGGGTTGCAGGTGGCCGTAGAGCAGGTAGCGGCCCGGCGCCACCTCCAGGGTGACGTGGTTGCCGACGGTGTCCTCGATCGGCGGGACGGGCGGCGTGAGGGGCGGCGGGTTGTCCGGGACCCCGTCCTGGACCTCCACCACCCTGCCCCCGGCCGCGGCGACGACCGGCTGACGGAAGCTCAGGTAGCTGTCGAGCCGCGCCGGGTCGCCCTCCCAGGTCTGCCCCTGCCCGCCGACCCTGTACCAGTCGATCGCGAAGCGCTGCGGCACGCCGAAGCGGCCGTTGACCGGGGCGAGGCCGCGCCGGTGGTGGGTGTTGCCGCAGCACGACTCGCTGGCGTACCAGGTGCCCGGGGCGACCGGCGGGGCGAGGTTCGGCGGCACGACGCGGCCGACCGGGGTGGTCTGCACCGTCTCCTCGAACGCGGAGGTGCCGGACGGGGTCAGGACGGCACCCGAGAGGTGGTGCTCGACGGCCTCGGGCGCGGGCCGGGCGCCGTCGAGGGTCAGGTCGAGCCAGACGACCCACTGCTGGGAGCCCTGGATGACGGTCGGCACCGGCCCCGGGGGCGCCGGGGTGTACCCGTCCGCACCGGGCAGGGGGTCGCCCACCGGATTGGCGGCGTCGGCCAGCGCCTGGCCGCTCAGCGTGCCGATGACCTGCCCGGTGCGGGCGTCCAGGACGTCGACCCGGTCGAGCCGCACCTGGGTGCCGCTGGACAGTGCGCTCGTGGTGAGCAGTTCGTACGAGAGGTGCGTCCTGCCGTCCGTGGCCTCGAACGGCGTCGGCTCGGTCATCACCGCCGCCGTCAGCGGCGTGAACCGGGTGCCCGGCGCCAGGGCGGCCGCGCCGGTCCCGGATCCGGGGCCCGCCGAGGCCACCAGCAGGCCGGCCGCGAGCACGGCGGCGGCGAGCCCGCGGCGAAGCGGACTGCGGCGAAGCGGGCTGCGGCCGGTGCGGTTGCGAGGGTCGCGCTCAGCCATGGTGCTCTTTCATCCGTCGGGTCCGGGGCCCCGAAGGACGCCGGCACGCCCCGCGCCGAGGCGCAGGCCCATGTAACCCGGCGGCGCGCCGCTTCGGCCGCAGGCCGCCGGACCCGGCTTCCGAACTGCACTCGTCCAGCCGCATCGCCGGCACCCGGCACGCCCCGGCGGGCGTCAGCGCAGCAGGACGGCGAGGAGTTCGGCGAGGGTGGGCCCGGAGTCCGCGGGGTGGCGCAGCTGCTTGCCGTCGATCACGGTGTAGTGGTTGGTGCGGCCGTTGCGCTCGTGGCTGAGGTAGCCGGCCTCTTCGAGGTCGACGATGATCCGCTGGACGGCACGCTCGGTGAGCAGGCAACGGGCGGCGAGGTCGCGCACGCGGATGCCGGGGTCACGGGCGATCTGGACGAGAACGCGGGCGTGGTTGGTCAGAAAGGTCCACTGCCGCGCGGGCGGGCTGCCGTCGTCCATGGCGCAAGGATACGACCGATGATTCACGAAGACCAAAGCACGACAATATTTTCGTGCAATGGTTGACAGGTGATGCCGCCGGGGCGAACAGTGGAGACACCTCGACCCCGCACCGCCCGCGCAGCGTCCGTCGCGCGGAGTGCACTCCGGGAGATGGTCCCGTGACCCAGATGACCCGGCCCGAACTGGAACGGCTCACCGCGTACCTCACCGAGCGCATCGGCGCGCCCTGCGAGAGCGGCGACCACGCCGGCCAGGTGGAGCCGCTGCGCCGCCGGCTGCGGCACTCCGTCACCGGCATCGACGCCTACCTCGCGGCCGTCGAGGAGGACAGCCCCGCCGCCGTCCACCTGCTCCCGGCGGCGCTCGACCTGTGGCGGGGCCTGGAGCGCCTCGCCGAGGCCTGGTCCGACGCCTGATCGCGGGCCCTGTTCGTCACGGCGCCTTCGTCACAGCACTCGTCACAGCGCTCGTCACAGCGCTCGTCACAGCGCGCGCAGCGTGGCCCGCAACGGCTCGGCCGGCTGGAGGAGGATGCCGGGATGCGGGGTGGGCTCGCCGGCGTCGACGTCGAGGTGGAAGCGCTGGGCGAGGGTGGCGATGAGCAGCGTGGCCTCGACGAGGGCGAAGCGGGCGCCGAGGCAGGCGCGCTGGCCGCCGCCGAAGGGGAACCAGGCGTGGTCGGGGACCGCCGTCGGCGCGTCGGGATCCCACCGCTCGGGTCGGAAGGCCTCCGGGTCGGGGAACCAGCGCGGGTCACGGTGGGTGATCCACGGACTGCACCACACGGTCGTCCCGACGGGGACGGGCGCGCCGCCGAGCGTCGCGCCCTCGTGGGCGACGGCGGGTGAGACGGTCCAGGCGGGCGGGTAGAGGCGCAGGGCCTCCTTGACGACCTGGCGGGTCCAGTCGAGCCGCTCGTAGTCGTCGTAGCCGGGCGGACGGCCGCCGAGGACGCGGGCGAGCTCCCCGTGCAGCCGCTCGCGGGCCCGCGGGGAGCGGGAGAGCAGGTACCAGGTCCAGGTGAGCGTGGTGGCCGTGGTCTCGTGGCCGGCGGCCCAGAGCGTCACGGCCTCGTCGCGGACCTCGCGGGGTGTCAGCGGCCGCCCCTTCTCGTCGCGGGCCGCGAGGAGCCGGGCGAGCAGGTCGTCGCCCTGCCCGGGACCGCTGCCGGCGGCCATCCTGTCGCCGATCAGCCGGTTGACCTCCGCGTCGATCGTCGCGACCGCCGCGAGGAGCCGGCGCCGCGCGGGTGTGCGGACCCAGCCGGGCAGGAAGAGGGAGACGCTGCCCAACTCGGCACCGATCTCCCGCTGGGCCACCGCCACGGCGTCCGCGAGCGCCCGGTGCCGGTCGCCGACATCGCCGCCGAAGAGGGTGCGGACGATGATCCGCTGGGTCAGCGCGTTCATCTCGCCCATGACGTCGACGCGCCGCCCGTCGTGCCAGCCGTCGGCGTGCGCGGCGCCGCACTCGACCATCGTCGCCGCGTACCCCCGCACCTGGCGCGGGCGGACCGCCGGCTGGACGAGCGCGCGCTTGCGGCGCCAGTCCTCGCCCCGGCTGAGCAGCACGCTCGCTCCGATCAACCGGCGGAACATCCAGCTGATGTCGATCACCTCGAAGGTCCGCTCGACCGCGCCCAGGAACTCCGCGATGTGCTCGGGCCGGGAGAGCAGCAGGCTGCGCCGCCGCCCGAGCGACCAGGCGGCGATGTCGCCGTGCTCGTCCCGCAACCGGGCGAAGAAGGCCAGCGGGTCCCGGCCGAACGGAACCAGGTGACCGAGCAGGGGAAGCCCCGGCGGCCCGGACGCACGGAGCACCGGCGCGACTTCGGCAGAGACCATGACGGGCATCCTCCTGCGGGTACCGGACGGCGGCGGACAACGATACGGCGGCGCCCCAACGCTACGCACCGCTACTACCAATGGAATTCGCGCACAAACCACTCTTTGGGTGAAACATTTCACCCGACCTGCGGAAGGGCGGTTTCCGGGACGGGTGGCAACGACGGCAACAACGGCGACGACACCGCGCGGTCACCCCGCGTCCCAGCCGCCCGGGGCGCGGACCACCTGCCCCGGCGACGGCTTCGGACCGCGGTCGTCATGCGCTGCGGAGCACTTCCGCATGCGCTGGGGGGACAACGAGCGCCTTGACCGGAACATAGCGTCATCGCCGACGCCGGGCGGCCGCGTTCCGCCGTTTCGGCTTCCCCACCAGAGCGACCCACAGGAGAACCCGTGAACCACGATTCCGATCCGTCCGGAGAGCCGGCCCGCGAGGCCAGGAGGTATTTCGAGCGGGACCTGCGTCCGATGACCCGCATCAACCTCCGTCCGATCGCGTCCCCCATGCCGGTCGGGTTCTTCGCGGTGGCGATCGCCTCGTTCGTCGTCGGAAGCCTCCAGCTGGAACTCCTGGGCGACAACGCTCATCTCGCGGTGGCTCTGACCATCCTCCCGGCGTTCGTTCTGCAGTTGATCGTCAGCATCTTCGCCTTCGGCGCAAGGGACGTGCTCGCCGCGACGCTGATGGCCTGCTTCTCCGGAACGTGGCTGGCGAGCTCCCTGGTCCTCGCCCTCGACCCGCCCTCCGGGACGCGCGTCCTCGGTGTCCTCAACCTCGTGTTCGCCGTCTTCGCCCTCATGATGGCGTCCGTCGCCCATCGCAAGCGGTCGATGTGGCTGGTGCTCTGCGTCGCCGTCCCGCGGTTCACCGTGGCCGCCCTCGCCAACCTCACCGGCGTCACCTGGCTCGGCCACCTGTCCGGAGCGCTCGGCATGCTCCTGGCCGTTGTCGCGCTCTACGCGGCGTTCGCCCTCATGCTGGAGGACATGAGGGGCGAGGAGGTCCTGCCCGTGGGACGCCGTGGCCCCGCCCATGAAGCCGTCGAGGGGAACCTGGCCGTGCAGTTGCGCGACCTGGAGCGTCAGGCGGGCGTACGCCGGACGCTGTGAGCCCACCGTTGTCGAGTAGTGTGCCGAAATGACGAGAAGCGCGCGCATCGCGGACCAACTGGACCGGCACTGGCAGAAGAACCTGCGGCCGCGGCTGGAGGGCCTCGCCGATGAGGAGTACTTCTGGGAGCCGGTGCGCGGCTGCTGGAGCATCCGCCCGCGTGGCACGTCGCCCGCTCCGCTGTCGGCGGGCTCGGGGGCATGGACGATGGACCACGCGTCCGCCGACCCGGTGCCGGCGCCGGTGACCACGATCGCCTGGCGGCTCGCGCACGTCGTCGTCTCCTGTCTGGGCTACCGGGTCGGATGGCACTTCGGCGGCCAGGAGGTCGACTTCCAGGCGTTCGCCTACGCGGGGACCGCCGACGAGGCGCTGAGGCAGCTGGACGAGATGTACGGGAGGTGGAACGAGGGGGTCCGCGGGCTCTCGGACGCCGACCTGGAGAATCCGCCCGCGGCGGGTCCCGAGCGGTTCCCCATGGAGGGCATCGTCCTGCACGTCAACCGGGAGCTGATCCATCACGGCGCCGAGATCTCCCTGCTGCGCGACCTCTACCGGTGGCAGGACGGAGGAGCCGTGCCGGGCCGCGTGTGACCCTCCCCCGCGCACCCCGGGTGCCTGAGGCTCCCAGGGTGCGCGGAGGCTCCGGCCCTGAACGTCGGCGCCTCGACGGGTCAGTGACGCCGGGTCCGGCGCCTGCGGAACTCCACGAGTGCCAGGCCGAGGGCGGTGCACGCGGCGGCGGCGACGGCCAGCGGTACGGCCTGGCCCTGGCCGGTGTCGGCGAGGTGTGAGCCGGGCGCGGCGGGCGACGACGTCGGGGTGGGCGGGGTGCCGGACGGCCTGGGCGGATCCGGCGTCGTCACCGCCACCGGTACCGCCGACGCCGGCGGGGCCGGGGTCGGGGTCGGGGTCGGGGTCGGCGTCACCGAAGGTGTCGGCGTGGGGGTCGATGTGGGGGTGGGCGTGGGGGCGGGCAGTAGCCGGTTGACCGCGGTGGTGGAGACTCCGGCGTCGAGGTTCTCGTCGTCCAGCACCAGCGGGCCGGACACCGGGTTGTCCGGAGCCGCGTATCCCTTGGGCGGGCTGACCTCCTGCCAGTAGTACGCTCCCGGTTCGGTCGTCGCCGCGCAGGCCCCGTCGACCCCGGTCGTACAGGGCTCGCCGACCCGGGTGTCGGGCTTCGTCCCGGACACCTGCAGCCCGGCGGTGCCGTTGGTCTCCCTCCACAGCGCGAACTCCGCCCCCGCCAGCGGCTTTCCGTCCTGGTCGTGCTTGACCAGGCGTACCGCGCCCTCCTGCCGCCGGAAGCCGAGGTCGACGGTGTGGTCGTTCTGCCCCGGTCCGCCGGTGGTCAGCGTCCGTTCCGGGTAGCGGGCGCCCGCCGGGACGACGCCCTTGGAGTCCACGAAGCGGTTGTCACCGACGCCCGCCTCGGTCGGCACCCACCGGTACAGCGGCCCGCCCGGCGCGTAGTCCGCCGGGTTGTCCATCCTGATCGTGTACGTGGTCCTCGGCTTCAGACCACCGGGCACGTTCGAGTCGTCGAAGTAGTACTCGCCGCGCGGTGTCGTCCTCGTCGACGCGACCAGCCTGCCGGACTCGTCGTAGAGGTTGACGGTGGCGCCGGGTACCGGATTCTGACCCGGGCTCTGGACGCCCTTGCGTTCGGCGTCGTACCAGACCCGGTTGCCGATCTGCAGCGGCGCCTGGTCGCAGAGCACCTCCAGGTCGCCCATCGCGGCACCCTTGCCGAAGGCTGGCCGGTCGTTCGGGTCGTTCATGCCCAGGCCGGACCCGACCGCCCTGGTACCGTCACGGTTGGTGAACATCGTGCCGACGGTCCACCAGACGTCGGTGGGGTCCACGGCCGAGATCGCGATGGAGTCCTCCGCCTTCGACAGCGCCATCCCGGCGTAGGCCGCGTTCGGGTGGTTGCCCTGGAAGGTGCCCACGCTGAAGAACCTGGTCCCCCGCGGCTTCATCCCGCAGCCGGTGTTCACGTCCATCACGTAGACGCCGCCGGACAGGCACGCCTTGTTCAGGTCGCCGCCGGACGCGAAGTTGTGGTACGTCGTGGGGTCCCCGGTCCGCTGGAACGCCGTCGCCTTGTCGGTGTGCCGGTCGCGGAACGCCAGCAGCATGGACCCATCGGTCTCGAAGGCGACCTCGGCCAGCTCGGGCTCGGGGTTGGCGTAGAACCCGGTGCCGGTGCACGCCTTGCCGTTCTGCTCGGCGGGGATGGTGTCCGTCCACGGGAACCAGCCGGCCCCTGGGCAGAGGCCGTTGGCCGTCTTGCTGCGCGGGTAGTCCAGCGGCTGGTCCAGCACCGCCCTGCCGAAGGCGCCCGTGGCCGGGTCGAAGGGCAGGACGACCGCGCGCAGGTCCGAGACCTTCCCGGTCGACTCCCCGGAACAGACGCCGCCGAGGTAGCCGACCCCGTCCTGCATGCCCAGCCCGAACGGACGCCAGTCCGCCGGGGAGGGGCAGCCCGGGTCCGGAATCGGGTAGGAGGCCTCCGGCGCCGCCGCGGTCGCCCCGGTGGCGTCGTAGCGGTACAGCCTGCGGTTGTTGAGGTTGACGACGAACAGGTCCCGGCCGTCCTCGGAGAGCCTCAGGGCGCCCAGGCTCTCCTTGCCCGGCGCGAAGAGGAAGGCGTCGTCGGCGGCGCCGACACCGTGCACCGACGCCCCGGCGTCCGGGACGGTGGTGAACAGCGAGGTCGACTTCCCCGCCACGTCGGTGACGTAGACCGCGCCGGCGCCGCCGGGCCCGTACGTCGTGTCCCGCTTGGCCAGCGCCGAACTGAACAGCCGCTTCCCCGGCTTGCTCCAGCCGACGCCGTAGACGGTGCCGGTCTCGGCGTTCGTGGCCAGGTCGGTGGTGTCCGTGTCGGTGCCGCGCGCGCTGTAGGGGAACGTCACCAGCGTGCGCGGTTTCCGCGGCTCGTTCGTCGCGGGCTCGCAGGCCGTGACCAGCGGAGCGTTCTTCTGGCAGTAGTCGGCGGGATTCCACAGGCCCGTCGTGTACGCCACGTTCTTTCCGCCGGCGAGGTCGACGAACTCCTCGTTGCTGCTCAGCCGGTTCGGTGCGCCCTCCAGGCCCTGCCGCGACGCGATCGCCGGGAACAGCACACCCGGCTTCGGGTTCACCACCTGCACCCGGTACCGGCCGCTCGCGGAGCGGGCCTTGCCCGGCGCCAGGGTGACCGTACCGTCGAGGGCCGTCACCCCGGTGGTCCCGGTGCCCTCGTCACTGGTGAGCGTCACCGTGACCCCGCCGATGCCCGGCTCCAGGACCGGACTCCACACCCCGGTGGCACCGACCGCCCGGACCACCCGGACCGTCACCGAGCCCTCCTCCGCCTGCGGATACGCCGCCGGAGCCGCCAGCGCCGAGCAACCACCGATCCCCACGGCGAGCACCACGGCCCGGCCCACGGAGCGGCGGCCGGGCAAGCCCGACCGCCGCCGACCCGGCCCACGTGCGGCGCCGGTCATCTCTTCACTTGTAGGTGTCATTCCCGCTCTCATCGTTCAGGCGGTGATCCGCCCTGTGAACGGAAGCTTAAGGGAGACTCAACAAGACCGTTGTCACATGACCTGATTGACGTCGTATCACCTCATTTCGCCACCCGGCACCGGGGTCGGCACCCTGAGCTCGCCGGGCGTGTCCACGCGGGGCGCGGTCGCGGCCTGTCGGGCCGGGAGCATCCGGGCCGTGAGGGCGTAGCCGACGCCGCAGGCGACCGCCACCAGGGGGGTCGGCAGCACGGTGTCGGGCAGGGCGAAGAAGGCGAGGGCGCCGAGCGCCGTCCAGGCAAGGGCGAGGATGTTCACGCCGCCGGTGTAGCGGTAGGGGCCGTGGGGGTCGAAGAGGGCCGGTACGTCGATGCGGCCCCGCTTGATGACGAGGTAGTCGGCCATGATCACGCCGACGAGGGGGGCGAAGACGTTGCCCATCGCCGACATGGAGCCGTTGAACCCGTCGATGAGCGCGGGGAAGGCGGCCAGTGCCGTGCCCGCCGCGGCGACCACCATGGTCGACCAGAAGCGCCCCAGCCGGGTGGCCAGGTTCGCCAGCGCCAGGCCGCCCGTGTAGACGTTCAGGACGTTGACCGTCCAGTTGTCCAGGAGCAGCACGATCAGGACGAGTATCAGCGTGAACGAGCCGACGCCGAGGCCGGGGATCACCTCGAAGGCGTTCGCCGTCTCCCCGAGGGTCGCGGCGGCGGCGTAGGCGCCGAAGAAGGCGGATCCGGCCGTTCCGATCAGCGCGGCGGCCATGGTGCCGACCCACATGTCCTTGCGGGACCTGGAGTAGCGGCAGTAGTCGGCCGCGTCCGTCACCTGGCTGAACCACGCCGCCGCGACGGCGTTCACCCAGACCGCGAACACCGCCCACTTCCAGCCGGCCGAGCCGGAGTAGGCGAACACCTCGCTCGGCGCGAAGCCCGGCGCCTGGTGGTTGGCGAGCAGCCAGAAGAGGTACCCGAGGATCACCAGCTTGACCGGGAAGGCCACCTTCGACAGCCACTTGAGGGATCCGTACCCGGAGAGGGCGACGGATGCCTGGAGCACCGCGAAGACGAGGCTGACGGCGATGAGCGGCGGCTTCACCCCGAGCCACGCGTCGAGTACGGCCAGGATGCCCATGGCGCCGGCCAGGGTCTGGAAGGCGAACCAGAAGGCCGAGCTGACGGCGCGCAGCACGGAGACCAGCCAGCGGGAGGCCGCGATCCCGAGGAACGCCCGCGTCGAGACGATCCCGGGCAGGCCGTAGTCGACGCCGACGGTGGCCATGACGGTGTAGGCGCAGAAGGCGATGAAGATGCCCAGCACCTGGGCGGTGACGGCGGCCCAGAAGGAGAGCCCCGAGACCACCGCGAGTCCGCCGATGAGGATCAGGCCGGGGTTGAGCATCACGTTGATGATGATCTGGAACAGGTCGAACCAGCGCACGGTCCGCTGTTCGTCCGGTACGGGTTCGATGCCGTGCCGCTCCACCCCCTTCGGCTGGCGGTAGGCCTCGGGTGAGCCGTCTTCGGGGCTTTGTGTACCGGGAACGTCAGTGCGCATGAGCGGGCCTCTGGTCTGGGCGTGGGGAGGGGACGGCGAAGCGCCCGGGGGACGGCACTTCGCCTTGTGGGGGTTCACCTCGGCGCCCCGGACCGGGTCCGGGGCGCACGACCGGGGCGCCTCGCGCGGGCGGGGACCCGTGCGAGGAGGAGACCTGTCCGGGTCAGGACACGGGGGAGGCGGTGCCGCACCAGCGGGTGGCGAGGACGGCGTAGGTGCGGGCCGCGAGCCAGACCTCGTCGAGGTCGACGTACTCGTCGTTGCCGTGGGCGACGCGCAGGTCGCCGGGGCCGAAGACGACGGACGGGACACCGGTGCGGGTGAACACGGTCGCGTCGCAGACGCCGTAGAGCCCGGTGTAGGAGGGCTGGTCGGAGAAGGCGGTGCCCTGGGCCGCGGTCCGGTACGCGCCGGCGACGGACTGGCTGATGCTGTCGTCGGGCGAGGTGACGAACGGGTCCCAGTTGAGCTTCCACTCGCATATCGGGCGGTGGTCGCGCAGCCACGGATCGGCGTCCGCCGCGCGGTCGATGACGGCCTGGATCTCGGCCATCACGTCCTCGGGCGAGCGCTCGGGGTGGTACATGACCCCGTACTCGATGGTGGCCGTGTCGGACAGGGCGAACGGGACGGTCAGGTCACCGGGGCCGCCGCGCATGGCGCCGGGCAGCAGGGAGAAGTGGCCGTTGTACCAGAGGTCGTGCCGCTGGGTGCGGGCCCATTCGTCCTCCAGCGCGCGCAGCGCCCGGTAGACGAGGAAGACCTTGTCGATGGCGTTCACACCGATCAGGTCGCCGGAGTGGGTGGGGTGGATGGTGGCGCCGCGCATGGAGCCGTGCACCTTCTTGCCCTCGACCGTGACGGAGAACCACAGCAGTCCGGGGCTGGCGACCACGATCGACAGCGGCGTGGGCGGCGCGCTCGGCTCCGAGACGACCGCGGCGTCCGCGACGTACCCGCGCTCGACCACCGCGCCCGTCCCGCAGGCGTGGTCGCCGGTCTCCTCGCCGACCACGCACTGCAGTTGCAGTTCCCCGCCGAGCTCGATCCCGGCCTCGCGCAGGGCGATCGCGGCATAGGCCTGGGCGACGAGCCCGGACTTCTGGTCGGTGGTCCCGCGGCCGTACATCCGGGAACCGATCACCTCGCCGGAGAACGGCGGGGCCTTGGCCCATCCGGCCGGGTCGCCGCCGGGGACGACGTCCACGTGGCCGTTGAAGATCAGCGAGTTCCCCCCGCCCTTGCCGCCGATCCGGCCGACGGCGTTGTCGCGTCCCTCCTCCACGGCGAAGACGTCCACGGACGCCCCGGCGCGGCGGTAGAGGTCGGTGAGCAGCGCGGTCGCCTCACCTTCCCTGCCGACATGGTCCTTGTACTCGATTCCCGGATACTTCGGGCTCACGGACGGGATCCTGACGAGTTCTTGCAGGCTCGCCGTCATCTCGTCGCGCAGTCCGTCGACGACGGACATCAGGCGGTTCAAGCGGGCGGTTTCTTCGGGGGAGCTCATGACGCCTCCAGTGGCGCGCTCGGGAGATGCGGCGCCCGCGACCGTCTCGGTGCCGGGCCTCGCCGCTTGGCCAGAATGAAACAGGCGATAGGTTTCACGTGTCAATAGCCGATTCCGAAACAGATGTTACATTCGCGATCATCGGAGACCCGGCGACACACGCCCCCGCCTGCCCCCTTGAATGAAATGGGCGTTTCATGTTAGGTGTCAGACATGCCGCATGAATCCACAATTTCGACCGCCGGCGCGTCGGCCCCGTCGCCGACGGCGCGCGAGCACATCGAGCAGACGGAGCGCTTCGCCGCGCACAACTACCACCCCCTGCCCGTCGTCCTGGCCTCCGGGGACGGCGCCTGGGTGACCGACGTGGACGGGAACCGCTACCTCGACTGCCTGGCGGGCTACTCCGCCCTGAACTTCGGTCACCGCCCGGAGCGGCTGCTGCGGCGCGCCCACGAGCAGCTCGACCGGCTGGCCCTCACCAGCCGCGCCTTCTACAACGACCAGCTCGGCCCGTTCGCCGAGGCCCTCGCCCGGCTCACCGGCAAGGAACGCGTCCTGCCGATGAACAGCGGCGCCGAGGCGGTGGAGACGGCCGTCAAGGTGAGCCGCAAGTGGGGATACCTCGTGAAGGGCGTGGAGGCGGACCGGGCCACCGTCATCACGATGAGCGGCAACTTCCACGGGCGGACGACCACGGTCGTCAGCTTCTCCGACGACCCGGTCGCCACCGACCACTACGGCCCGTTCACGCCCGGCTTCGTGCGGGTGCCGTACGGCGACGTCCGGGCGGTCGCCGACGCGATCGACGACACGGTGGTCGCGGTCCTCTTCGAGCCCGTGCAGGGCGAGGGCGGCGTGGTCGTCCCACCGCCCGGGTTCCTGCGGGACCTGCGCGAACTCTGCACCCGGCGCAACGTGCTGATGGTGGCCGACGAGATCCAGTCCGGCCTGGCCCGCACCGGCCGCACCTTCGCCTGCGACCACGAGGACGTCGTGCCGGACGTCTACGTCCTCGGCAAGGCCCTGGGCGGCGGCCTCTACCCGGTGTCCGCCGTGGCCGCCGACGACGACGTGCTCGGCGTCATCACCCCAGGCACCCACGGCTCGACGTTCGGCGGCAACCCCCTGGCGGCCGCGATCGGCCACGAGGTGGCCGCGATGCTGGCCACCGGCGAGTACCAGGAGCGCGCCCGGGTCCTGGGCGAGCGGCTGGAGTCCCGCCTGCGGAAGTTGGTCGGCGCCGGCCTGCTGGCCGTACGCGTCCGGGGGCTGTGGGCCGGGGTCGACATCGACCCCCACCTGATGACCGGCCGCGAGGCGTGCGAGGGCCTCATGCGGCGCGGCGTCCTGGCCAAGGACACCCACGGATCGACCGTGCGGTTCGCCCCTCCGCTGGTGGCCACCGAGGAGGAGATCGACCTGCTCGTGGACGCCCTGGCCGGCGTCCTTGAGGAGGCGCGGAGCTGACGGCGCGTCGACGGGCGGCGCCACGGGAGCCGCCCGTGGCGCCGCTCCGTTCCCGGCGCGGCCGGATGTAACGAGTCGGATGTAACGAACGTTTCAGAGCGCCCTTCCTTGGTATTCTTGAAAGATGGAGACGATACCGGGGGGTCACGCGTCGGTGCGGAAGCTGCTGCTCTCCGCCATGGACGGACTCAGCAACGGCGAACGCAAGGTCGCCCGCGCGGTGCTGGCCCAGTACCCCACGGCCGGCCTCACCACCGTCGCGGACCTGGCCGCCGTCGCCGGCGTGAGTTCGGCGACGGTGGTCCGCTTCGTCACCCGGCTCGGCTTCGCCGGGTTCCCGGCCTTCCAGCGCGCCCTGGTCCACGAGTTGAACGGGGAGCTGGGCTCCCCGTTGAAGCAGTACGCCGAGAAGGCGTCGGTCTCCGCGAAGGGCGTGCTGCCGGAGACGCAGCGGGCCTTCGCACAACTGCTGGAGGCCACCTACGCGGAGCTGCCGGAGTCGGAGTTCGCCACCCTGGTCAAGCTGCTCGGCGACCCGGCCCGGAGCGTACGCGTCACCGGGGGCCGGTTCAGCCGGCTGCTCGCCGAGTACCTGGTCATCCACCTGTGGCAGTTGCGCGAGGACGTCGACGTGATCGGCCAGGAGGAGATGGAGCGCCGCAGGGCGCTCGCCGACGCCGACGCCAACACGGTCCTCCTCGTCCTCGACTACCGCCGCTACAGCGAGTCCAGCCTGCGTTTCAGCGAGGGGATGGCCGCCCGGGGCGCCACCGTGTGCCTGATGACGGACAACTGGCTCTCCCCCATCGCCAAGCTGGCCAAGGTCGTCCTCCCGGCACGGGTGGAGTCCGCCTCGCCGTTCGACTCCCTGGTGGCGGCGATGGCGCTGAGCGAGAGCCTGGTGGCGGCGGTGACGGACGCCATGGGCGCGGCGGGCCGGGAGCGCATGGAACGGTTCGAGACGGCGTCCGAGCACGCCTGAACGGCCCGGGGGCCGGGCTGCCCGCAGCAGCGGTCCGGCCCCCGGGCCGTCGGTGTGGTGGGCCGTTATCCGGCCGGTACTCCCCGGGCGCCGGCGGGCTCCGCCAGGGCCGCAACCGTTCCGAGGTACGCCGCCATCAGAGCGGTGGCCACTGCGCGCACGTCCCCGTCGTCGGGCAGGAAGTGCGAGGAGTGCAGCGGCTCGGACGTCCCCGTGCCGACGAACAGCATCGCCGAGGGCACGCGCTCGCAGAAGTAGGAGAAGTCGTCCGAGCCCAGCGAGCGCAGGTTCCCGGAGACCGCGAGCCCCCGGCGGTCCAGCTGGTGCGTGATGCTCCGCACCAGGGCCGGGTCGTTGTCGAGCACGGGTTCCCCGTGGGTGATGGTCACCGACGCGGTGCACGCGTGCGCCCGCGCGACGAACTCGGCGACCTCCGTGATCCGTCGGTGGATCAGTTCCCGGGTCGAGGAGGCCAGCGCCCGGACGGTGCCGGTCGCCCGCGCCGTGCCGGCGATCACGTTCGCGGCGTTGCCCGCCGAGAACGAGGACACGCCCACGACGGCGGGCGCCATCGGGTCGACGGACCGGCTCACCACGCTCTGCAGCGCGACGACGATCTCGGACATCGCCAGCAGCGCGTCGTTCGTCAGATGGGGGTACGCGGCGTGCCCGGACCTGCCCCGCACGACGATCTCGAACTCGTCGGACGAACCGTTGACGCCCCCCGCCGTGCACGCCACTTCGCCCCGGGCCAGCAGGGGCTGGACGTGGACGCCCACCATGGCGGCGCACTGCTCGGAGTCGAGGACGCCGCTGGTGGTGATGTCCTGCGCCCCGGACGGGTAGGTCTCCTCGCGCGGCTGCAGCACCGCGAGCAGCGGAACCGGGGGCCCGGTCTCGGCCAGGGCTCCCGCCACGGCGACGAGTGCGGCGAGGTGGGTGTCATGGCCGCACGCGTGCATGACCCCCGGCCGCGCCGACGCCCAGGCGACACCGGTCTCCTCGGTGACGGGCAGCGCGTCCATCTCCCCGCGCACACCGATCGCCGGCCCCGGCCCGCCGATGCGCAGCACCGCGCCGGTCTCGGCCGTCTTCACCGCCGCACCGGCCCCCGGCAGCGCGGCCAGCACCATGTCCCGGGTCGCCGCCTCGTCACCCGACAGATCGGGCTCGCGGTGCAGCCGGCGCCGCAGGTCGAGCGCCGCGGGGAGGTGCCGGTCCAGGGCGGACCACAGGGCCTCGTACACGTCCTGGTCGGGCACGGTCGGGTCGGGCACCGTCGGGTCGGGCACGGTCGGGTCGGGCACGGTCGGGTCAGGCATCGGGCAGTCCGTAGAGGCGCTGCGCGTTGGTGCGTCCGATCATCGTCGCGACGCGGACGGCGTCGGCCTCGGACCACTCGCCCTCCTCGACCCAGCCCCCGAGCGCCCGGGACATGCCGCGCCGCCAGAGGACGGAGCCCAGATGGTGGAGTTCGGGCGGACCCCAGGCGTCGGAGGAGTACAGCACCTTGGTGAAGGGGGCCAGTTCGAGGCTCTCGGCGACGACGGCGGTGGAGGCGGCGCCCGTGTAGTTCACGCCCAGACCGACGTCGAAGTAGACGTGGGGAAACACCTGGGCGAGGAACCCCGCGTTGCGCTGGAACGGGTAGCAGTGCAGCAGCACGACATCGGTTCCGGTGCCGTCGATCTCCTTGAGCCAGGGCATCAGCAGCAGTGGGTCGCACCGTCGCAGATCCAGGTCGGGGTCGCCGTACCCGGCGTGCAGTTGCAGGGGCAGACCGGTGTCCACGCCCGTCCACAGGGCCATCCGCAGCAGCACCGGGTCGGACACCCGGACGGGGGCGCCCGCCTCCAGTTCGCGCAGCCAGGCGCCGGCCGCGCGTTCCACCTCCTGGGCGGAGGGGCGGGCGGGGGCGAAGTCGAAGCCGTAGCGGTAGGCGATGATCGACTTCAGGCCGACCGCCGACGCGGTGGCCTCGGCGAGCGCCGTCCGGAAGTCGTCGGCGAGGCGCGCGGCGCTGCTCGTCGGGGCGACGCCCTCCAGGACGGTCTCCAGGCGCACGATCTCGGAGAACCGGGCGGGCAGGCGGTCGGCGAGCGTGTCGGGCGGGAGCAGCTCGTCGCTCTTGAAGCCGGTGTCCAGCAACCAGTCGGAGACGCCGGCCGCGGCGAGGAAGAGGTCCGACAGCTCCTCCGGGGTGCGCTCGGAGCGCGCGGCCCAGTACGCGTCCGCCGACGCGTGCGGAGGCAGACCGAGGAGCGGCGCGCAGTGGCGGCGGATCGCGAACCCGATCTGGGAGTCGAACTGGGTGACGCCGGCCGGGATGGGGCGGTCGGACTCGGTGATCAGCGTCTCGAACTGCTCCCGGGTCACCGGCGCGGCGAGCGAGGCGTGGACGTGGTGGTCGACCAGCGGCAGCGCGGCGAGGTGGCGGCGCAGTCCGGTGGACGCCGGCCCGGTGGACATCGGCGCGGTGGGCATCGGCTCAGTAGACATCGGCGACCCGCCCGCACACGCCGCGCTCGTCCAGGCCGGAGACCGCGGCCAGTTCCGACCGCTTCACCGAGCGGTGGGTCTCCAGCAGCTCGGCGGAGAACCAGCCGGACACCACCTCGTCCTTGTCGAGTTCGAGGAGCGCCTCCTCCAGGCCGCCGGGCAGGGCGGGGACCTCCGCGAGGTCCGCCTCCCCGGTCTCCTCGGGCCAGACCCGCGGCTGCGGGTAGTCCGCCTCCACCCCTTGCAGTCCGGCCCGCACCAGCACGCCGAGGACCAGCCACGGGTTGGCGGTCGCGTCCGCGGCCCGGAACTCCAGGTTGAACTGGTCGGCGACGACGCCGCCGCCCAGGGTGCTCGTCGGGCAGATCCGCAGCAGCGCCTCCCGGTTGCGCTCGGCCAGGAACACCCCGGCGGAGCTCCAGCGGTGGGGCGTCAGGCGCAGGTACGAACTGGGGCTGCCCGCCGTGAACGAGAGCAGTGCCCGGGCGTGCCGCAGGATCCCCGCACTGAACCTCCCGCCCAGCTCGGAGAGCCCGCCGGGGCGGGCGGCGTCGTACAGGACCGGCCGTCCGGTCGCCGCGTCGCGCAGGGAGAGGTGGACGTGCACGCCGTTGCCGCTGCCGTCGGGATGCAGCAGCGGCGCGAAGGTGGCCCGGTGTCCGTACTGGGCCGCCAGGTCGCGGACCACTTCCCGCAGGACCACCGCGCGGTCCGCGGCGGTCATGGCGTCGGAGGGACGCAGGGTGATCTCGAACTGGTCGGTGCCGAACTCCGGCAGCCAGGTCTCCGGTTCGAGTCCCATCCGGTCCAGCAGTGACACCAGCTCGCTGCCGAACGGCTCGGCGGACCGGAACCGGCCGAAGGAGAACGGGGCGCCGCTGTCGAGTCCGGGGATCATGAACTCGTGCTCGAAGGTGGCGACCACCTCCAGCCCGGTGGCACGCCGGAAGTCGTCGAGGGCCCGGCGGGCGAAGGTGCGCGGGCAGTTCTCCCACGGGGTGCCGTCCGGCAGCACCTGGTCGGCGAGATACAGACGGACACCCGGCACATCGCCACGGGCGGGGATGTCCACGCCGGTGGACTCGGCCGGCAGCAGCTTCAGGTCACCCGTCGAGCCGAACGGGTTCGGCGCGAGCTCCCCGAAGGCCGTCACCGCGAGGTCGGCCGGGACCCATCCCAGCCCGCGGCGCAGCACACCGTCGGCCGCGTTGCCCGGTGCGGCGCGCCCGCGGGTGAATCCGGACAGGTCGTTGGTCGCCACGAACACCGTGGTTGAAGAACTCATGTCTACCTCTTCGATCGGGCCGCGTCGCCGCGCTGCGGTCGGGCGGGTACGCGGGCGGGCCGCGGGAACATCGAGAGTTACAAACATTTCAGACATGGTCAAGAGCGCCAGGCTCGGAATCTCCATTTCATCGACGCCCGACGCTCCCGCGCCCGGATCGCCCGGCACTCCTTCGAGGCGCAGAAGCCGGAGGGGATGGTTCACCGAATCTTCCGACTGCTCCTCAAGTCGGAGACCGGCCCCGACGTTCGGCGGGTCGGCCTCCGACTTGAGGAGGGCCGACACGCCGAAGGAGTCTCCACCCACGGGCGGAGCCGCTGCGCCCTGCGGGTGGACGACCGGTTCGTGCCCGTCTGACAAGGTGTCAGCCTCTGACTCTTTTCGGGTGTCGCGAGAGCCGTCGGCACGGACACAGGAGGACTCATGAGCGTGGCGCAGCACCGGGACGGGACGCGGACGGCACCGGGCGTACGGGCCCGCGCCGGACGGCGCGGCACGGCCGTGCGGGTCGTCGCGCTCGCGCTGGCCGGCGCGGGTCTGGTGGGCGTGACCGCCCCGACGGCCGGCGCCCTCGGCGCCGGGCCGGCCCGAGCCGCGACCGTCGGCGAGCGGCAGCCGGGGAACGGCCCGGAGGCGGCCGACCGCGGCCCGTACCGGGGCGGCGTGGACGCCCGGGCACTGAACGAGGCGCTGCAGGGCGTGGTCGGCACCGGCGGGGCGTCCAGCTCCCTCGCCCGGGTGACCGAGCACGGGCGCACGGCGTGGAAGGGCGCCGAGGGCGTGGGCGACTTCTCGACCGGCGCCGAGCCCTCGGCGGACGGCCGGTTCAGGATCGCCAGCGTGACCAAGACCTTCGTGGCGACGGTCGTGCTCCAGCTGGTCGGCGAGGGGCGTCTCGGGCTGGACGACAGCGTGGAGAGCCTGCTGCCGGGCGCCGTCCCGGGCGGCGCCGCCATCACCGTGCGCCACCTGCTCAACCACACCAGCGGGCTGTTCGACTACACCGAGGACCCGGCCATCGGCCTCGACCACGCGACCTGGCTCCGCGAGGGGCGCTGGCGGAGCTGGACACCGCAGCAGCTCCTCGCGGTGGCCAACAGCCACCCGCCGTACTTCGCGCCCGGCACGGACTGGGCCTACGCGAACACCAACTACCTGCTGGCCGGCATGATCGTCGAGCGGGTCACCGGCCGCGACTGGCGCCGGGAGGTGGAACGCCGGATCATCGACCGGCTGGGGCTGAACGGCACGTCGATGCCGGTCCACGCGACCGGGATTCGCGGCCCGCACGCGCACACCTACCTCGACCTGCCCGGCGGCCCGGTGGACGTCACCGAGATGGAGCCGAGCGAGATGGACGCCGCGGGCGTCGGCATCTCGACCACCGCGGACCTCGCCGCCTTCCTCCGGGCCCTGCTCGGCGGGCGGCTGCTCCCCGCACCGCTGCTCGCCGAGATGCTGACGGTCGCCCCGGTGAGCGGCGGCGCCCAGTACGGCCTGGGGATCAGCCGGCTGACCACGCCCTGCGGCGACGTCTGGGGCAACAACGGCAGCACCGGCCGCGGGCACAACAGCGCCCTCTACGGCACCCCGGACGGCCGCCGGGTGGTGGCGGTCTCGACCAACGGCCACCGCGACACCGGCCAGGGCTGGCCGACCTCGCAGAAACTGCTGGCGACCGCCTTCTGCGGCCGCCAGTCGGCCGACGCCGCCGACGCCGCCCCGACCGGCTGACGCCCGGGGGGTCGGCGCCCGCCTCCGGGGGCCTGCGCCGGGCGGCGGCGGTCAGTCGACGCGGTGGCGCAGCCGGTCGTGCAGGGCGAGGGCGATGTCGAGGTAGTCGTCGGCGTCCCGCGCGGTGAGGTGCGGGTCGATCAGCGGCTCGGCGCCCAGGGTCCGGACCGCCGTGGCCAGGTAGGCGGCGAGCTGGTCGACCGTCCCCCGGTGCGGCACCTGCTCCCGGGGCGCCGGTTCCACCGTGACCACCGGGTTGATCCGCAGGACCAGCCGCAGCGCGTCGGGATCGCGCCCGGCCTCCACGGCGTGCCGGCGGACGGTCTGCCACATGTGCTCCAGCGCGGGCATGGGCAGGCCGGCGCCGAGCCACCCGTCCGCACGCCGGCCGACCCGGGCCAGGCTCTCCGCGCCGAAGCCGCCCAACAGCAGCGGGGGCCTGGGCCGCTGCGCCGGCTTCGACCGGACCACCGAGGGCGGCACGGTCCACAGCCGGCCCCGGTGGGAGACCACCCCGCCCTCGGACCAGACGCTCTCCAGCACGTCCAGGGTCTCCTCCAGCCGGGCTCCCCTGCCCTCCCAGGGAACACCGACGGCCTGGTACTCGTCCTTGGACCAGCCCAGTCCGACCCCCACGTCCAACCGTCCGCCGCTCAGCAGGTCCAGGGTGGTCAGCGTGCGGGCGAGCAGCGCCGGCGGGTGCCAGAGGGCGTTCAGGGTGCTGGTGCCCAACCGGGCGTGGCGGGTCGCTCCCGCCGCCACGGTCAGCAGGGTCAACGGGTCCAGGAAGGACCGGTGCTCGGCCGGCGCGGTGCCGTCGCCCCCGGGGTAGCGGCTCTGCGGCTCGGTCGCGACGAGCAGCCGGTCCCCGACCCACAGGCTGTCGTAGCCGATCTTCTCGGCGGCGGTCGCGACGGGGGCGCAGAGGCGTGGGTCGGCCAGACGGCCGTACTGGGGCAGGGACAGTCCGATGTGCACGAGGCGGATGGCCTTTCCGGGCTTGAACGGATCGAAGGGGTCCAACGGGCTGGACGGGGCCACCGGCTCCTCACCGCGGCCCTGCGGATACCCTCCCAACCCGGTGTCAACATCCGCTCAACGCCCCGTCGGGACCCGCCCGGACGTCCGGCCGTCCGTCGCCGTCCCCCGCCGCGATCGGAGGGTCACAGTCGTGGCAGGTCGAAGGGGACGTGCCCGGTGGCGAGACCGGTGCTGCCGAGGAGGCGGCCCATGCGTTTGCGGGAGTGCAGGAAGACGGTGCGGTCGCTGACCTTCAACTGGGGGAAGCGTTCCGCGATCTGTGCCTCGAAGGGGTCGATGGCGTGCAGGCCGCGGAGCCACGCCATCACGAGCAGGTTGTCGGAACCGCTGACCGAGACGGCGAGGCGCACCTCCTTGGTCCGGGCCAGCGCGTTGCCCGTGGCGGCGAGATGGGTGTGGGGGACCATGGCGCGGTAGAGCACCACGGTCGAGAGCCCCGCGAGGGGATGGGCCAGGTCGCAGCGGAAGGTGATGTCGCCCTCCCGGATCATCCGCTGGAGCCGGCGGCGGGCGGTGTGTTCGCTCATCCCGGTCACCGCGCCGAGTTCGGTGTAACCGAGGCGCCCGTCGGCACCGAGCGCCGCGAGCAGGGCCTGGTCCTCCGGCGCGTACGGGGGGTGCATGCGGGCGCTGTACACGGTCGAGCCCGAGGTCCGCGGAGCGGCGAGTTCCGTGTGCCCGGCCGGTTCCATGGCCCGCATCCGCCAGTCGCCGCCCTCGCTGTACAGCGTGATCCCGAGGCGGGTCCGGGTGGACCTCACCCCCTTCAGCCCGCCGATCAGGCCGTGCACCGAGCGGCCGAGGGACGGCAGGTCGGCGGCGGCGACGGATGCCAGGAGGTCGAAGTCACCGGCGGTCTCGTCGACGCTGAAGACCCAGGGCATGCCGGCCAGGGCCCGGCTGACCGATTCCAGCGCCCGTGGCCGGCACCGCACCTCGACGTAGGCCACGGTGGCCGATTTCGCCGCGTCGTAGGCCGTGACCCAGGCCAGGCCGTTCGCACGCAGCCGTTCCCAGCGCCGGGCCGCCGTGGTCGCGTCCACACCGAGCGCCCGGCCGATCTGTGACCACGGGGCCCGGGGAGCGGCCTGAAGGGCGTCGACGAGTGCCAGGTCCAGTTCGGAGAAGCGCACGTCCGCACCGGCCGGGCAGGAATCGGGCGCCATGGCGCTTCTCCTGATGTTTTCCTGCAATTCTTCGGGGATTCCGGTCATGGGGCGGATGGTAGGGGCACTTCCGGCCGATGCCCAGTTTCGGCCACGGTGATGAGGAGTGCCGCGTGTCTGCTCCGTCCCCGCAGTCCGCCCGGAGAACCGTCCGGATCACGATCGTCCTGTTGTTCGCCGCCTGGCTGGTCGACTACGCCGACCGGCTCGTCATCAATCTGGTCCTGCCCTCCCTCGGCGCCGAGTTCGACCTGAGCCGCGGACAGCAGGGCCTGATCGTCTCGGCGTTCTTCCTCGCCTACGCGCTCGCCCAGATACCCGGCGGAATGCTCGCCGACCGGTACGGCGCGCGCCGGGTCACGCTCTGGGCCCTGCTGACGTGGTCGGTGTTCACCGCGCTGACCGGTTTCGCCTGGTCGTTCGCCGTTCTGCTGGTGCTGCGGTTCGTGTTCGGTGCCGCCGAGGGCGTCTTCCCGCCCGCCGCGCTGAAGGTCCTCGTCGAGCGGACCAGGCCGGACGAGCGCATGGCCGCCAACGGCCTGATCATGAGTTCCAACGCGATCGCCGGTGTCCTCACCCCGCTTCTCGTCGCTCCCCTGATCGCGGTCTTCGGCTGGCGTTCGGCGTTCTTCTCCACCGCGGCACTCGGGGTGTTCGTCCTGCTGGCGGTGCGGATGCGGCTCCCCGCCCCGCTGCCCCGGACGGAGCCGGCAACGAGCACGGTCCGCGCCGGAGCGGGCGACGTCCTGAGGCTGGGTGTGGTCTGGCGCTTCAGCGCCATGATGTTCGGCTACAGCGCGATCGTCTGGGGTTTCAACACCTGGGTCCCCTCCTACCTCGGCGAGGAGTTCGGCGTCTCCCTCACCGCCGCCGGAGCCCTCATGGCGGTCCCCGCCCTCGCCGCCGCCGGGGCGACGGTCGTCGGCGGCCGGATCTCGGACCGGCTCGGCGGCCACCACCGCAAGGTGATCCTGCCCGCCATGACCGTGGCCGCGGCCGCGCTGCTCCTGGTCGCCTTCTCGTCCTCGCTCACCGGCTTCGTCGTCTTCGGCACGATCGCCTCGGTCGCCGTCTCCCTCTGCTACATGCCCATCTTCGCCGTCCCGCTGAGCGGGCTGGCACCGGAGCGGGTCGGCGTGGGCAGCGCGGTGATCATCCTCGGCGGCCAGGTGGCCGGCATGGTCGCCCCTCCCGCCGTCGGCGCGCTCGCCGACGCCTTCTCCTTCCAGGTGGCCTTCGCCTCGCTGGTCCTCGGCGCCGGCATCGCCGCCGCCATGGCGCTCCTGACCCCGCAGGACGCCGCCTCGTTCCGGACCGCCACCGGCGCGTCCCACCTCCCCGCGCCCGTCAAGGAGCACGCATGACCTCCGTCTCCCTCACCCGCCTGCTGGCAGCCCTTCCCGACCGGCTGCCCGGCCTGCGCGCCGTCTACGAGGACCTGCACGCCCACCCGGAACTGTCGTTCCAGGAGTTCCGCACGGCCGGGATCGTCGCCGACCGCCTGCGGCGCCAGGGCTGGGACGTCACCGAGGGCGTCGGCGGCACCGGCGTCGTCGGGGTCCTGGTCAACGGCGCGGGCCCGGTGGTCCTGCTCCGCGCCGACATGGACGGCCTCCCGGTCCAGGAGCGGACGGGACTGCCGTACGCCTCCCGCGCGACCGCCGTCGACGGCGAGGGCAACGAGGTGCCCGTGATGCACGCCTGCGGTCACGACATGCACGTCACCTGCCTCCTCGGCGCCACCGCCCAACTGGCCGCCGCCCGCGGGGAGTGGAGCGGCACGGTCGTCGCCGTGTTCCAGCCCGCCGAGGAGGTCGGCGGAGCGCCGGCGATGATCGAGGACGGCTTCCTGGAGCGCTTCCCCCGCGCCGACGTCTGCCTCGGCCAGCACGTGGCACCCGCGCCCGCCGGGTTCGTCGGCACCCGGCCCGGCCCGGTGATGGCCGCCTCCGACAGCCTGCGGGTCCGCCTCTTCGGACGCGGCGGACACGGCTCGACGCCCGAGTCCACCGTCGACCCGGTCGTCATGGCCGCCGCGGTCGTCATGCGGCTGCAGACGATCGTCTCCCGGGAGACGGGGGCGGGCCAGACCACGGTGGTGACCGTCGGCTCGCTGCACGCGGGCACCAAGGAGAACATCATCCCCGACACTGCGGAGCTCCGGGTCAACATCCGCTCCACGACCCCCGCCGTGCGGGACCGGGTCCTCGCCGCCGTCGAACGGATCGTCCGCGCCGAGGCCGCCGCCTCCGGAGCCCCGAAGGACCCCGAGATCACCGGACTCAACTCCTTTCCCGTCACCGTCAACGACGCACCCGCCACGGACACCGTGATGACGGCGATCGCCGATGCCCTCGGCCCTGAGCGGGTCTTCACCCTGCCCCAGACCCTCACCGGCAGCGAGGACTTCGGCGTCTTCGGCACGGCCCTCGGCGTCCCCTCGGTCTTCTGGCACTTCGGCGGCGCCGACCCCGCCCTCTTCCGGGGCATCGACCCCGAATCGCTGCTGACGGACGGTCTGCCCGACACGATCCCCGCCAACCACTCGCCGCACTTCGCCCCGGTGCCGGACCCCACCATCCGGATCGGCGTGACGGCCCTGCTCGCGGCAGCCGCCCCGTGGCTGTGCCCCGAAGACGCCCGCACCGCCGGCGGCCGAAGCCACTGACGTACCGGCTCCCCGGCCTCCCCTCCCCTCTCTCCCCCGCTTTGGCTTTCCGGAAAGGCTTCCGCATGAACGTGTACGACTCCGGATCCGATCTCGCGTACCTCAGCGCCACCGAAGCCCGACGCCTGTTCGAGGCCCGCGAGCTGTCCCCCGTGGAGCTGATGCGCGCGGTGATCGACCGCGCCGAACAGACCGAACCGGTCGTCAACGCCTTCGCCGAGCGACTCTTCGACGAGGCGCTCGAACAGGCCCGGCACGCCGAGGACCGCTTCCTCGGCAAGGGCGGCCTGACGCCGCGACCGCTGGAGGGCATCCCGGTCGCGACGAAGGAGAAGCACGCCATCGCCGGACGCTCCCTCACCGAGGGCTCGCTGGTCAACGTCGGAGCCGTGGCGACCGAGAACGCCCCGGTGGTCGACCGCATCCTGGAGGCCGGCGGCATCATCCACGCCCGCACCGCCACCCCCGAGTTCTCCATCGCCACCTTCACCCACAGCCGTCTGTGGGGCGTCACCCGCAACCCCTGGAACCCCGAACTCACCCCCGGCGGCTCGTCCGGCGGCGCGGGCGCCTCACTCGCGGCGGGCAGCGCGCTCCTCGCCTCCGCCTCCGACATCGGCGGCTCCACCCGGATCCCCGCGGCCTTCACCGGCACCGTCGGCTTCAAGGCCCCCTACGGCCGCATCCCCGGCGTCGCCCCGCTCTCCGCCGACCACTACCGCGGCGACGGCCCGATGGCCCGGACCGTGGACGACTGCATCGCCTTCGCCAACGTCCTGGCCGGCCCGGACCCGCGCGACCACGTGTCGCTGCGCCCCAAACTCGTACTGCCCACCGAGTACGACACCGTCACGGGGATGCGCGTGGCCCTGTGCCTGCGCCTCGGCGCCTACGACGTCCACCCGGAGGTCGAGGCCAACACCCGCGCCGTCGCCCGTGCCCTCACCGACGCGGGCGCGGTCGTCGAGGAGATCGAACTGCCGTGGACCAGGGACGACCTCCTCCTCAGCCTCGCCGCGCACTTCTCCTCCATCTTCGGAGCCCTGGTGTCCGAGATCGAGGCCGGGAACCGCGACCGGATGTCGGCCTACGCGGTGGCCTTCGCGGACACCATGGCGATCGCCCGCGAGCGTGTCGGCTACCTCGACGGCCTGCGCGTCGAGACCCGGTTGCAGCGCCAGCTGGGCGAGGCGATGGTGCCCTTCGACGCCCTGGTCTGCCCGACCACGGCCGTCCCGGGCCTGCCCGCCGGGGACGACCTCCTGGGCCGCCTGGTGGTGAACGGTGAGGACCACGGTGATCCCCTGTGGGCGTGCATGACGTCCCCCTTCAACATCAACAACCGCTGCCCCGTCCTCAACGTCCCGAGCGGCCATTCCAGTTGGGGCGTACCCACGGGCGTCCAGATCGTCGGCCACACCTACGACGACCCGACCGTCTTCAGGATCGGCAAGGCCCTGGAGCACCTGCGCCCGTGGGCCTACACCCCGGACCGCCGTCCGGCCACCGCCCGGCACAGCCCGGCCCCGGCCGGAACCGGGCCTCGCTGACAGCGCTGCCCGTCGCGCCGCTGAAGCCCCCGGAGCCGCGTCAGGACGACGAGCGGCGCGGACTCCGGGCCCTCCGCCCACCGCACGCGGGCCCTCGGCCGTGGGCCTGCCGGGAGTGCGCCGGCCCGGCGGGGCGGCCTGTCGCGCACGGCGCACCGGCCGGGGTGGCACCGAACGCCGGAAGACGCTGGAACCGGACCGGACGCCTCCCGGCGAAGGCGGCCACGAAGGCGCCACCCTGAATCCTTATTGCATCTAGACTGCAGTTGCATATCAGAAGCAAGAAGGAGCTGTACCGATGGCCGGATCGCCGGTGGTGCTGGGAATCGAGTCGTCGTGCGACGAGACCGGCGCGGGGCTGGTGCGCGACGGTGTGCTGCTCGGGCAGGCCGTGGCGTCCTCGATGGACGAGCACGCCCGCTTCGGCGGCGTCGTCCCCGAGATCGCCGCCCGGGCCCATGTGCACGCGATGGCGCCGGTGGTTCGCGAGGCGCTCGACCGCGCCGGGCTCACGCTCGCCGACGTCGGCGCCGTCGCGGTGACCGCGGGCCCCGGGCTCTCCGGCGCGCTCCAGGTGGGCGTCGCGGCGGCCAAGTCCTACGCCTTCTCGCTCGGTGTCCCCCTCTACGGCGTGCACCACCTGGCCGGCCACGTCGCCGCGGCGACGCTGGACGGCGGGCCGTTGCCGAACCCGTGCGTGGTCCTCATCGTCTCCGGCGGGCACACCTCGCTGCTGCTGGTCCGCGACCTGGCCCGCGACCCGATCCTCCACCTCGGCGACACCCTGGACGACGCGGCCGGCGAGTGCTTCGACAAGGTCGCCCGGATCCTGAATCTGCCCTACCCCGGCGGACCCGCCATCGACCGCGCCGCCCGCGACGGCGACCCGAAGGCCGTCCGTCTCCCCCGCCCGCTGAGCGGACCCAACGACCCCCCGTACGCCTTCTCCTTCTCCGGCCTCAAGACCGCCGCCGCCCGCTGGGTCGAGGCCCAACGCGCCGCCGGCAGCGAGCCGCACGTCCCCGACGCCGCCGCCTCCCTCCAGGAGGCCATCGCCGACACCCTCACCCGCAAGGCCGTCCGCGCCTGCGTCGACCACGGCATCGACACCCTCGTCGTGGTCGGCGGCGTCGCCGCCAACTCCCGCATCCGCGCCCTCACCGAACAGCGCTGCGCCGCCGCCGGCATCACCCTGCGCGTCCCGGCCCTGCGGCTGTGCACCGACAACGGCGCCATGATCGCCGCCATCGGCGACCTGCTCGTCCGCTCCGGCGCCGAACCCTCACCGATGGACCTCTCCATCGACCCCTCCGCCCCGCTGGAGTACGCGGCCCTGTCACCGCTCGCCCCCGTCCGGGCGGCGTGACCACGCTCGACGTCCGTCGCATCGGACCGACCGAGCCGCTCGGCCCGGCGGCGGGCATCCGCGCCGTGTATGCGGGGGCCTTCGGCCGTCCGCAGTGGTCGGAGCCCGACCACGAGGCGGACACCCACCTCGTCCGCCCGCGTCGTGACGTCGCCCGGTCGGGGTTCACCGCGGCAACCGCTTTCACTGCCCATGGCCGTCTCGCGGACGCACCCGGCGGACTGTGCCGGCTGCTCACCACTCCCGCGGCGGGCGGGCCGATGGAGATCCACCTCCGGCTCGGGCTCGGCCGGAACCCGGCCGGTGAACCGGTCGTGCTCGGCCCCCATCACCCCGGCGTCCCGGAGCCCGACCGTCGGGCTGCGCCGCAGGAGGCCGTGCGGTGACGTCCCTGCCGCCACCCGACGGGGAGCCGACCGGTCTCGCCCGCCGACTGCGTTCTCTGGTCAACCGTTCCCGTCGCGACCGGTCAGCGCCGGACGATGCCGCGCCCGGCGTGCGGGACCTGGCCGTCGAGGCGGCCAGGCTGCTCGGTGGCTGCGGGCCGGCAGGCCCGGTCAGCGGCGGCACGGAGGCAGGGCTGTCCGACGTGGCGCGCCGTTACCTGACCTGACCCCGCGCCCGCCGCCGCCTCCCCGAGCACCTCGCGCAGGCCCGGCGGGCCCGGCGGGCCTGCGGGTCCGGACCCGGCTGCCGGACCGGGTTCAGCACCGGCCGGCGGTGGACGCCCGGAGGTTCAGCGTCCAGTCGTGGCGGCGGACGGCGCCGGGCGCCGCCGTTCCAGCCAGCAGGTCGCTCAGCAGGGCTGCGCACGCCCGCCCGTACTCCGCCGCCCGCAGGTCGACGGCGGTGACCTGGGGGCTCGAACCGCGTGCCGCCGCCCCGTCGACGCAGGCGGCCACCAGCAGGTCGGCCCCCGGGCGCAGGCCCGCCCGGGCCGCGCCCGCCAGGACGCCGGGGACCGCGCCGTCGGGGGCGCACACCACCGCGTCCAGGTCCGGGACGTCGGCGATCAGGTCCGCGGTGGCGGCCTCCGCCTCGGCCGGTGCGGCCGCGAACGGGACCGTCCGCACGATCACCTCCACGCCCTGGGTCCGGCTCCAGGCCCCGGCGGCCTCCCGCAGCGCGGCGGCCCAGTCGGAGCCCGGGCCGGGAGCCAGCAGGGCGGGGCGCCGGGCGCCGCGCGCGGCGAGGTGGTCCAGCAGCGCGACGAGCGACGCCGCGTTGTCGCACACCACGGCACCGCTCGGCGCGACGCCCCCGCCGAGGTAGCGCTCGCCGGTGACCACCGGCACGCCCGAGCCCAGCAGGTCCGGGACCTCCGGGTCGTCGACCTCGGGGTCGATCACCAGCAGGCCGTCCACCCGGGAGGCGAGTCCACCGCCGGACGCGGTGCCGGGGGCCAGCAGGACGAGGTCGAGGCCGTCCTCCCTGGCCCGCTCGACCGCGCCGAACGCGAGGTTCATGTAGTAGTCCAGGCGGGTCGCGGTGCGTGGCAGGTGCAGCCCGATCGCGCCGGTGCTGGAACGGCGCAGGCTGCGCGCGGCGGTGTTCGGCCGGTAGCCGAGTTCCAGGGCCACGCCCCGGATGCGCTCGCGCGTCGCCTCGGAGACCCGGCCGGAGCCGCCGAGCGCGTTGGAGGCGGTGCTCTTCGACACGCCGGCCGCCCGGGCCACGTCGATCAGGGTCACGGAGCGGCTGGTCACAGCCCGGAAGTCTAGACGCAGCCCCGCGCCTGTCCCGGTCCGGTCCGCCGCGCTCCTTGCTGGAACGTTCCAGCACTGTCTATGGTGCACCTGCTGGAACGTTCCAGCACCAGCCGCCCGACCAGCCAGGAGACACCCGCATGACGCGCGGATTCGATGTTGTGGAAACCGGTATCGCCGAGCTGCGCGCGGCACTGGCGAAGGGCGAGACCACCTCGGTCGAACTGCTCGACGCCTACCTCGCGCGGATCGAGGCCTACGACCGGCCCGGCACCGCCACCGCGCTCAACGCGATGGTCGTGATGAATCCGGACGCCCGCGCCGACGCCGAGGCCTCCGACGCCCGCCGCGCCCGTGGCGAGACCCTCGGCCCGCTGGACGGCATTCCCTACACCGCCAAGGACAGCTACCTCGCCAGGGGCCTGACCGCGGCCGCCGGCTCCCCGGCGTTCGAGCACCTCCTCGCCCAGCGCGACGCCTTCGCCATCGAGCGGCTGCGGGCCGCCGGCGCCGTCCTCATCGGCCTGACCAACATGCCGCCGATGGCCAACGGCGGCATGCAGCGCGGCCTCTACGGCCGCGCCGAGAGCCCCTACAGCGCCGACTGGCTCACCAGCGCCTACGGCTCGGGCTCCTCCAACGGCTCCGGCACGGCAACGGCGGCCTCGTTCGGCGCGTTCGGCCTCGGCGAGGAGACCTGGTCCTCCGGCCGGGCCCCCGCCTCGAACAACGCGCTGTGCGCCTACACCCCGAGCCGCGGCGTGATCTCGGTGCGCGGCAACTGGCCGCTCGTCCCGACCATGGACGTCGTCGTGCCGCACACCCGCACCATGGCCGACCTCCTCGAACTCCTCGACGTCGTCGTCGCCGACGACGCGGAGACCCGCGGCGACCTGTGGCGCGCGCAGCCGTGGATCGCGCTGCCCGCCGCCTCCGAGGTCCGGCCCGCCTCCTACCCGTCCCTGGCCCCCGCCGACGCGGCCGCCGCCCGGGCCGCGCTCGCCGGCAGGCGCGTCGGCGTCCCCCGGATGTACATCAACGCCGACCCCGGAGCCGGGACCAACCCCGACGGCGGCATCGGCGGCCAGACCGGGCAGCGGATCGAGACCCGGGCCTCGGTGCTCGACCTCTGGCAGGCCGCGCGCCGCGACCTGGAGGCCGCCGGCGCCGAGGTCGTCGAGGTCGACTTCCCCGTCGTGACCAACTACGAGTCCGACCGCCCCGGCGCCCCCTCCCTCCTCACCCGGGGCCTGGTCGGCCGCGACTTCCTCACCGTCGAGATCGAGGACCTCTCCGCCTGGGCCTGGGACGACTTCCTGCGCGCCAACGGCGACCCCGCGCTCAGCACCCTGACCGACGTCGACGGCGACCGCATCTGGCCCAAGCACGAGGGCGAACTCCCGGACCGCTACCCCGGGTTCGAGGACTCGATCGGCGACTACCCGCGCTTCGTGCGCGAGCGCCCGTACGCGTCCTTCACCGACCTGCCGCACCTGGAGGAGGGCCTGCGCGGTCTGGAGGAGACCCGCCGGGTCGACCTGGAGCAGTGGATGGACGAACTCGCCCTGGACGCCGTGGTCTTCCCGACCGTCGCCGACATCGGCCCGGCCGACATGGACGTGGACGAGGCCTCCGCCGACCTCGGCTGGCGCAACGGCGTCTGGGTCGCCAACGGCAACCTCGTGCCCCGCCACCTCGGCATCCCGACGGTGACCGTCCCGATGGGCACCATGGCCGACACGGGCATGCCCGTCGGCCTCACCTTCGCCGGTCGCGCCTACGACGACAACGCCCTCCTCACCCTCTCCGCCGCCTTCGAAGCAACCGGCAACCGGCGCACCGAGCCGCCGCGCACCCCGCGACTGCCGGCGAAGTGACCCACGGCGCAGCCGGTACCGCCCTCCGGGGCGATGTCGGCTGCGCCCTTGCGGCCCCGGCCCGCCCGTGGTCACTGCACCTGGCCGGTGCAGGTGCGGTCCTTGGCGGGCAGCCGGCCGGTGGTCAGGTAGCGGTCGACGTCGGCGCTCGCGCAGGACGGGCCGGCCACCACCACACCGTGGCCCTCGCCGCCGGCCACCGTGACCATCCGTGCACCGTGCAGCGCCCGGCGCATGCCCCGGGCCATGACGAGCGTCGCCTGCGGGTCCCACTGGTTCTGCACGATCAGCGCGTCGGCGTCGTTGTCCACCACGGTGGCCGGTTCGGCGGCCGGCCGCTTCCAGAACGCGCACGGCTGGACGTTGGCGCCCAGGTCGCCGGCCATCGGATACCGGGCCCGGTCCCGGACGGCGTCCCGGCGGTACTGCTCGGGGTCGCGCGGCCAGTCGCGGGTGTCGCCGCAGAAGACGGCCCATGTCATGGCGGCCTGGTTGTCGGCCGCGTCGATCGCGTCGGCGGCCCTTACGGCGCCCGCGTCGAAGGCCGCCGGCCCGGCCGGCCCGCCGTCGGCCGCCGCCTTGAGCGCGGCGATCCAGGGCGTGACGGCCTCGACGCGGACGAAGTCGGCGTACCTGAGCCGGATGTCGTCGCCGCTGAGCGCCCCGCCCTCCGTCGGCACGGGGGTCCGGTCGGCGTGCGCCACCAGGTCCCAGAATGCCTTCCGGACCTTTGCCGCAGTCGCGCCCAGCCCGTACACGGCGTCGCGGGCGGCGGCCCACTCGGTCCACCGGGTGAAGGCGAGCTCGGCCCCCGGCGCAGCCGCCCGGAGCGTCCCCCGCCACGCGAGCGCCGGGTCGAGCGCGCTGTCGAGCACGAACCGGTCCGCCCGCCGGGGGAACATCTGCGTGTAGACGGCGCCCAGGTAGGTGCCGTACGAGTAGCCGAAGTAGGAGATCTTCCGCTCCCCCAGCGCCGCCCGGACGACGTCCATGTCCCGGGCCGTGTTGCGGGTGGTGATGTGCGGCAGCGTGTCCCCCGCCTTGGCCCAGCACTTGTCGGCCACCGACCGGGCCCGGGCCACGTCCGTGGCGAACGTCTCCGCCTTGTAGGGGTGGTACGGGACGCGCTCGTCGGCCGTCAGGCCGCAGCCGATCGGCGCGCTCCGGCCGACCCCGCGCGGGTCGAAGCCGACCAGGTCGAACCGGTCCCGCACCCCCGCCGACAGCAGCGGCTGGATCTCCACGGGCAGGCCCAGGCCGGAAACGCCCGGGCCCCCGGGGTTCATCAGCAGCGCGCCGTGCCGCTGCTTCGCGCTGCCCGCCCTGATCCGCGAGATCGCGATGTCGATGGTGCGGCCGGCGGGGTCGGCGTAGTCCAGCGGCACCGTGACCTTCGCGCACTCGAACCTGGCCGGACCGTCCGCGTCACAGCGCTCCCAGCGGAGCTCCTGCTGCGCGTACGGCTGCAGCGCATCCCCGCCCGCCGCGAAGGCCGTCACCGGGGTGAGCGCCGTGAGCACGGTCGTCACCGCGCCCACCGTCAGCAGGGAAATCGTTCGTCCGTGTCGCAGTGCCATGCCCGCCCTCTGTGCCGGAACCGGTGTCTCAAGATCACCTCCAGTCTCCGTTCCGGCGTGCCGCTCCCCCTCCTGCCCGGGGAGGGATACGTGGTCCGACCTGCGGCGGAGCCCGACCGGCCGACACAGGGCCGTGGTCCCACCCGACCCCGAGCCGCGGGTCGGGGTCGCCGGCCGGCCGGAGGACGGGTCCGCGGACCGGCCGGTCGCGAACTCCTCCCGGCCGGCGCGGGGTTGGCGTCCCGCCCCACTGCGAGCCGCACATCAGGGTCGACGGCCGGTCGGCCTCGCCGTACGGCTTCTCGGCCTCCGAAGGCGGACGGCCGGGTGATCACCACGGGAACTGCCGCCGGCGCCGACACCCGGTGGTCCGGCCGGCGAAGTGAGTGACTTCGCCGGTCGGACCACCTGGGCGGGAACTCCGATCAGAAGATGAGCTTCCAGCCGTCGATGCGGCCCGAGTCGCTGCGGTACACGTCCTGCACCCGCAGCCGCCAGGTGCCGTTGGCGAGCTGGGCGGAGGCGTCCACCGTGTAGGTCTCGACGACGTTGTCGGCCGAGTCGCCGAGGTTGCTCTTCTTCAGCGGGTACACCGTGCCGTCCGGGCCGACCAGGTCGACGACCACGTCACCGCGCCAGGTGTGCTTGATGTCGACGCCCACCTTGAGGTCGCTCGACGCGTGGCCCGCGATCCGGTCGACGACGATGTCCGAGAAGACCGCCGGGCCCCCGTCCGGGATCGGCACGGCGGTGGTGTTCGTGAAGATGCCCGGGGAGACCTTCCAGGTGAACGTCGTCGAGAGCCTGCTGTGGTGGGAGGCCTTGGCGGTGACGGTGACCGTGTAGGTGCCGGCGGTGGTCGGGGTTCCGGTGACGCGGCCGCTGACCGGGTGGAGCCTCAGGCCGTCGGGCAGGCCGGTCGCGTGGTAGGTGACGGCGCCCGGGTTGAAGTTGACGGCCTTCACCTGGAGCCCGGCGGCGGCGCCGACCTCGGTGACCTGGTTGCCGACGGCGTCGAGCAGGAGGCCGTCGACGACACGCGGGCCGACGTTGATCGCGGCCCAGGCGTTGGCGGTGTCCTGGTAGGTCGCGCTGGTCTGCCCGTACAGGTCGGCGGCGGCCTGGAGGGTGGCGACGCGGGCGGCCGCGTAGTTGGTGGACGTGGTCATGTAGGTGGTCAGTGCCCGGTACCAGATCCTGGCGGCCGCGTCCCGGCCGATGCCGGTGACTGGCAGGCCGTCGGACGTCGGGGAGTCGTAGGCCACGCCGTTGACGGTCTTGGCGCCGCTGCCCTCGGAGGCCAGGTAGAACCAGTGGTTGGCCGGGCCGGAGGAGTAGTGCACGTCGATGGAGCCGAGGTCGGGCGACCAGGAGTCCCTGGAGCGGCCGTCCTTGGAGGGCTTGTCCATGTAGCGCAGCGGGGTGCCGTCGCCCCTGATGTCGATCTTCTCACCGACCAGGTAGTCGCCCTGGTCCTCGGGGTTGCCGGCCCAGAACTCGATGGCGGCGGCCATGATGTCGGAGGTGGCCTCGTTCAGGCCGCCGGACTCGCCGCTGTAGATCAGGCCCGCGGTGGCCGAGGTGACGCCGTGGGTCATCTCGTGGCCGCCGACGTCGATCGAGGTCAGCGGCTTGACGTTGCCCGCGCCGTCGCCGTAGGTCATGCAGAAGCAGGTGTCGGACCAGAACGCGTTGACGTAGTTCCTGCCGTAGTGGACCCGGGTGTAGGCGGCGACGCCGTCGTCCTTGATGCCGTTGCGGCCGTGGACGTTCTTGTAGTAGTCCCAGGTGAGTTGGGCACCGTAGGCGGCGTCCACGGCGGCGGTCTGCCGGTTGGCGACGGTACCGTCGCCCCAGGTGTCGGCCGGGTTGGTGAACAGCGTCCTGGTGCCGGTGGTGCCGTTCAGGTCGTAGGTGCTGTGGCCGCCGCGGGCGGGGTCGGTCATCGCGTAGCCGCCCGCGGCGGCGGCCGAGGTGCCGATGGTGACCTGGCCCGAGTACTTGCTGTTGCCGACGCCGGTCTCGACGCCCTGGTACTCGAAGATCTTCTTGCCGGAGTCGGCGTCGGTGACGACGTGCAGCTCGGACGGCGTGCCGTCCTCCTGCGTGCCGGTGACCACCGTCTCCCAGGCGAGCCGCGGGGTGCCGGACGCGGCCCAGACCACCTTGCGGGCGCTGTCGGCCGCCGGCTCCCGCACCTTCGCGCTCCCGGCGCTGTCGAGCGCGAGGCCCTTCGCCGCCTCCGCGCTCTCCTCGGCGGTGGTGTCGACGGCGATGTCCGCCTCGGTGGCCTTGGTGACGCCCTTGACGGAGCCGTCCGGAGCGGCGTGGACCACCAGGTCGCCGCCGAGCACCGGCAGTCCGGCGAAGGTCCGCTCGTAGCGGGTGTGCACGGTGCCGTCCGCGTCCCTGGTGACGCCCCTGACGACCAGCGCCTCCTCGGAGGCCAGGCCCAGCGCCCCGGCGGTCTCCGCCCGGTTCGCGTCGGCGGCGGCCAGCAACGTGCCGCGCTGCTCCGGCGACAGGTCCACCGGCAGCGCACCGGCGAAGGCCCGC
This sequence comes from Kitasatospora sp. NPDC008115, assembly GCF_042957205.1. Classification (NCBI taxonomy): domain Bacteria; kingdom Bacillati; phylum Actinomycetota; class Actinomycetes; order Kitasatosporales; family Streptomycetaceae; genus Kitasatospora; species Kitasatospora sp. NPDC008115. The sequence continues at coordinate 151,856 of NZ_JBIBHU010000015.1, forward strand.
ACCTCGGCGGCGGCCCCGGCCGGGACGTCCTCGGCGGAGGCCGCACCGGCGGGCAGAGCAGCCACGATCATCGCGGCGCCGGCGATCAACGCGCTCGCGGTGACGGACTTTCTGGGGGATCGAGTCACACTGAACTCCTTCTGCGACGGCCGGGTTCGAGCGGCCGGAGCCAGCCGGGCGGCCGAGGGTGGTGCCGCCCGGTAGAGCTGGTGGTTCGCGTGGCTGGAACGGTCTTCGACGTGCTCGCCGCGCCGTCCGGTACATGTGCGACGGCAAGGGCCTCTGCGGCGATGGGACGGTACAGTGCCAGCTTTGGTGGGGACACGTCACCCATGCGGCGGCAAGTTGGCCGAAATGCTTCGTCCCGGACGCAATCCCCAGGAGATCGACCGTCAGCAGGCGGTCAGCGCACAGGAAAGCGGGCCCCCGATGGCCTCGGCGACCTCCCCCGACCGCTGGAGCAGCGGCCGGCGGTTGCAGTCGAGCGCCCCGGCGCCCGGGCGCCGGGGGCGGCGGCCACCCACGCCCGGATGGGCGCCGCCTTATGTCAACGCCATTGACGTTGAAGCGGCCGCGACGGTCTGATGGCGGCATGCGGAGGCCCCGGCCCTCCGCGCACCGCAGCCATGCACCGAAGGAGCCACCGCCATGGCCGACCCCGTCCGCGCCCTCCGGGACGCCCAGCCCGTACCGTTCTGGCTCGACGACCCCGCCCGGCCCGCCGCCGCCTCCGCCCTGGTGGGCGACGTGCGCTGCGACCTGCTGGTGGTCGGCGGCGGCTACAGCGGGCTGTGGACCGCGCTCATCGCCAAGGAACGCGACCCCTCGCTCGACGTCGTCCTCATCGAGGCCCAGGAGGCCGGCTGGGCCGCCTCCGGCCGCAACGGCGGCTTCTGCGAGGCCAGCCTCACCCACGGCCTCGCCAATGGCCACCAGCGCTGGCCGGGCGAACTCGACGCCCTGGAGCGCCTCGGCGCCGCCAACCTCCAGGCCATGGAGGACACCGTCGAGCGGCACGGCATCGACTGCGACTGGGAGCGCACCGGCTCCCTCGCCGTCGCCACCGAGCCCTACCAGGTCGACGAGCTGCACGAGTTCGCCGAGCTCTCCGCCCGCCACGGCAGCCCGATCGACGTCCTGGACCGCGAGGCCGTCCGCGCCGAGATCGACTCCCCCACCTTCCTCGGCGGCCTGTGGGACCGCGAGGGCGTCGCCATGCTCAACCCCGCCCGCCTCGCCTGGGGCCTCAAGCGGGCCTGCCTCGACCAGGGCGTGCGGATCTTCGAGCACACCCGCGCGACCGGCCTCGCCGACTCCCCGCGCGGCATCACCGTCCGCACCCCGTACGGCCGCGTCGGCGCCCGCCGCGTGGCACTCGCCACCAACGCCTTCCCCTCCCTGCTGCGCCGCCACCGCCCGTACACCGTGCCGGTCTACGACTACGCGCTGATGACCGAACCGCTCACCGGGCCGCAGCTCGCCTCGGTCGGCTGGCGCAACCGCCAGGGCTTCTCGGACAGCGCCAACCACTTCCACTACGTCCGGCTCTCCGCCGACAACCGCATCCTGTTCGGCGGCTACGACGTGGTCCACCAGTTCCGCGGCCGGGTGCGGAGCGACCGCGACCAGCGGCCGGAGACCTTCGCCACCCTCGCCCGACACTTCGCCCGGACCTTCCCCCAACTGGAGGGCCTGCGGTTCACCCACGCCTGGGGCGGCGCCATCGACACCTGCACCCGGTTCAGCGCCTTCTTCGACCTCTCCCACGACGGCCGGGTCGCCTACGCGGCCGGCTACACCGGCCTCGGCGTCGGCGCCACCCGCTTCGGGGCCGAGGTGATGCTCGACCTCCTGGCCGGCGCCCGCACCGAACGCACCGCCCTGGAGATGGTCCGCCGCAAGCCGCTGCCCTTCCCGCCCGAGCCGGCCCGCTCGCTCGGCATCGGCCTCACCCAGTGGGCCCTCACCCGCGCCGACGCCAACAGCGGCCACCGCAACCTCTGGCTGCGCACCCTCGACCGCTTCGGCCTCGGCTTCGACTCCTGACCGGATCGTCAAGCGCCGGGAACGGGTGAGGGGCGGTCCGCCGGACCGCCCCTCACCCGCGTGTTCGCCCCCCTACGGCGCCGCCGTCACGAGCCCTGGGCCGCGTCGAGCTGCTCCTCCAGGGCCGCCAGCGTCCGGTAGCAGGACATCACCTGGGCGATGGAGGAGTTCGGCTCCCGGCCCTCGCGGATGGCGGCGACGAACTCGCGGTCCTGGATTTCGATGCCGTCCATCGAGACGTCGACGCCGCTCACGTCGATCGGCTCGTCCTTGCCGGTGAACAGGTCGTCGTAGCGGGCGAGGTAGGTGCCGCTGTCGCCGATGTAGCGGAAGAACGTGCCGAGCGGCCCGTCGTTGTTGAACGAGAGCGACAGGGTGCAGATGGCCCCGTTCTCCGCGCGCAGCTGGATCGACATGTCCATCGCGATGCCGAGCTCGGGGTGGATCGGCCCCTGGATCGCGTTGGCCTGCACGATCGGCGAGCCGGTCTGGTGGGCGAACAGGTCGACGGTGTGCGCGGCGTGGTGCCACAGCAGGTGGTCGGTCCAGGAGCGCTGCTGCCCGAGGGCGTTGAGGTTGGTGCGGCGGAAGAAGTACGTCTGCACGTCCAGCTGCTGGATCCGGAACAGCCCGGCCTCGGTCCGCCGGCGCACCCACTGGTGGCTGGGGTTGAAGCGCCGGGTGTGTCCGACCATCGCGACGAGCCCGGTGCGCTGCTGCGCGGCCAGGCACGCCTCGGCGTCGCCGAGTGAGGCGGCCAGCGGGATCTCGACCTGGACGTGCTTGCCCGCCTCCAGGCAGGCCAGCGTCTGCGCGGCGTGCATCGGCGTGGGCGTGGCGAGGATGACGGCGTCGACGTCGTCCATCGCCAGCGCCTCCTCCAGCGTCGCGACGCCCCGGCCGACGCCCTGCTCCTCGGCGAACCTCCGGGCGCTGTCGAGGGAGCTGCTCACGACAGCGGTCACCTCGACTCCCTTGATCCGCCTGAGTGCGGCCGCGTGCTTGGCACCGAAGGCGCCGCCTCCGGCGAGGGCGATCCGGACGGTCCGGTCGTCGGTCATGTCACTCCTTCACGGCGGGCGCCTCGGCCCGCGGTCGGTTCTCCAGGATCAGGTGCCCGACGGCGGCGTTGGACGCCGGGACGTGGTAGAAGCGGTGCTTGACCTCGATCTCGCCGCTTCCGTCGATGTCGCTCATCGCACCACGGGCGATCAGCCACATGACCAGTTCGATGCCCTCCGAGCCCGCCTCCTCGACGTACTCCAGGTGCGGCACCCGCGCCAGGCCGGCCGGGTCCTCGACCAGCCGGTCCAGGAAGGCGTTGTCCCACGCGCGGTTGATCAGGCCGGCCCGGGGGCCCTGCAGTTGGTGGCTCATGCCGCCCGTTCCCCACACCTGGACGTTCAGCGGCCGGTCGTAGGACTCGATGGCCTTGCGCAGCGCCTGGCCGAGTCGGAAGCACCGGGCACCCGAGGGCACGGGGTACTGCACCACGTTGACGTGGAACGGGATCACCTTGCACGGCCAGGCCTCGACGTCCCCGAACATCAGCGACAGCGGGACGGTCAGGCCGTGGTCGACGCTCATCTCGTTGACGAGGGTGAGGTCGAAGTCGTCCCTGATGAGCGAGTGCGCGATGTGCGCGGCGAGGTCGGGATGGCCTTCGACGCCCGGGACGGGCCGGGGCCCGTAGCCCTCATCGGCGGTGGGGTAGACCGCACCGGTGCCGAGCACGAAGGTCGGGACCACCGACTGGTCGAAGGCGGTGGCGTGGTCGTTGTAGACCAGGAACACCACGTCGGGGAGGTTCTCCCGCTCCCACCGTCTGGAGTACTCGTAACCCTCGAAGACGGGCCGCCAGTAGGGCTCGTCGGTCTTGTGGTGGTCCATCGCCGCGCCGATCGCCGGTACGTGCGAGGTGAAGACGGCGCCGGTGACCGTGGCGTGCTCGGCCGGCGGCGTCCGGTCGGCGTGGGCCGCTTCGAGGACGGCGTGGTCGATCCGGTTGCCCTCGACGGAGCGGCCGCCGCGGAGCATCATGTCGCGGTACTCCTGCTCGGTCATCCCCGTCATCGATCCGGCCATCTGCTGGAAGGAGAGCCCCAGCGTGGCGCCCCACTTGGCGAGGAAGTAGATGTTGCCGCCCTCGCGCATCGCGGCGTTGAGGTCGCGGTCGAGGAGGGCCTGCTTCTGTTCCTCCCGCAGTGGCCACGCCTCCAGATAGGCGCGCTCGTCGGCGAGGTAGCGCTCCCGGTTCTCCGCGGTCATCAGCGACATGCAGAACTGGTTGAGGTGGTAGCCCCTGGCGGACTGCTCGGCGTCGAAGATGGTCGTCCCCGGGACCAGCTTGTAGCTCTTGTCCAGCGACATGGGTGGGTCCTCCGTTCGTGGGACGGTTCAGTCCGATTCGGGCCAGTAAAGGCGCATCGGGTTGTCGACGAGGAGCTTGCGCCGCAGTTCCTCCGTCGGCGCGATGTGCGGGACGAAGTCGACGAGCAGGCCGTCGTCGGGCATGTGGCCGGTGAGGTTCGGGTGCGGCCAGTCGGTGCCCCACAGCACCCGGTCGGGGAACTCCTCGACCACGCGCCGGGCGAACGGGACGACGTCGCGGTAGGCCGTCCGCTCCCCGTCGAGGGCCGGCGGGCCGCTCACCGACAGCCGCTCGGGGCAGGTGACCTTGCACCAGATGTCGGGCCTGGCCCGCAGGAGGTCCAGGAACGCCTCGAACTCCGGGCCGTACGGGTCCTTGGCGACATCGGGCCGGCCCATGTGGTCGACGACCAGCGGTACCGGGACCGAGAGGAGGAACTCGCGCAGGCCGGCCAGGTCGGCCGCCTCGAAGTAGACGACGACGTGCCAGCCGTACGGCCGGATCCGCTCGACGACGTCCCACAGGTCCTGCCGCGGCGCCGTGTCGACGAGCCGCTTGACGAAGTTGAACCGCACGCCGCGCACACCGGCCTCGTGCAGTTCCCGCAGCCGCGCGTCCGCGATCCCGGGGCGCACCGTCGCGACCCCGCGGGCCAGGCCTCCCGACGCCCGCAGGGCGTCGACCATGGCGCTGTTGTCGGCACCGTGGCAGGTCGCCTGGACCACGACGGTGCGGGCGAAGCCCAGGTGGTCGCGCAGTGCGAAGAGCTGCTCCTTCGACGCGTCGCACGGGGTGTACTTGCGCTCGGGGGCGAACGGGAACTCCGCGCCCGGCCCGAAGACGTGGCAGTGGGCGTCGACGGCGCCCGCGGGCGGCCGGAACCGCGGACGGCTCGGACCGGCGTGCCAGTCCAGCCAGCCGGGGGTCTTCTCGAAGGTCGTGGTCATGCCTCAGTCCTCGTACCGCAGCCCGAGCGCGCCCAGCGGGCCGCGCATGCCGTAGATGTCCAGGCCGAGTTCGCCCGCGCGGAACCTCGCGCGCTTGCCCGCCTCCCCCGCCTCCCGCGCGGCCGAGGCCTCGGCGACCTCGGCGGCCCGCTCGCGAGGCACCACGACGACGCCGTCGCCGTCCGCGACGACGACGTCGCCGGGCCGGACCAGGGCGTTGGCGCAGACCACCGGCACATTGACCGAGCCGAGGGTGGCCTTCACCGTGCCCTTGGCATGGACCGCCCGCGCGAAGACCGGGAAGTCCATCTCCTCCAGGTCGGCCACGTCGCGCACGCCGCCGTCGATGACCAGGCCCCGGCATCCCCGTGCGCGGAAGGAGGTGGCGAGCAGTTCGCCGAAGAATCCGTCCTCGCTGTCGGTCGTGCAGGCCGCGATCACGACGTCGCCCTCTCGGATCTGTTCGGCGGCGACGTGCAGCATCCAGTTGTCGCCGGGTTGCAGCAGGACGGTCACCGCCGTGCCGCACAGCCGGGCCTTCGGATAGGCCGGGCGCAGGTAGGGGCGCATCAGGCCGACCCGGCCCATGGCCTCGTGGATCGTCGCCACGCCGAACGTCGACAGCGCGGCGACCGCCACCGGGTCGGCGCGGTCGACCGACGTGTGGACGACGCCGATTTCGGTGTGCTCCATGCGGTGGTTCTCCTGGGTTCAGCGGCCGGCCGCGACGAGGCGGGCGGCGAGGCGGGGGTAGACACGCAGGGCGTTGCCCGAGTAGACGGCGGCCCGTTCCTCGTCGGAGAGGTTCGGCGTGGCGTCCACGTACCGCTTGGTGTCGTCGAAGTGGCGGCCGGTGAGCGGGTCGATGTCGCGGACCGCGCCGATCATCTCGCTGGCGAAGAGGACCGACCGGCTGGGGATGACCCGGGTCAGCAGGTCGACGCCGGGCTGGTGGTAGACGCAGGTGTCGAAGAAGACGTTGTCCAGCAGCGTCTCGGGGTCCGGCCTGCCGAGGGCCATCGCCAGGCCGCGGAAGCGTCCCCAGTGGTAGGGCACCGCGCCGCCGCCGTGCGGGATCACGAACCGCAGCGTCGGGAAGTCGGCGAAGAGGTCGCCCTGGACCAGCTGCATGAACGCCGTGGTGTCGGCGTTGAGGTAGTGGGCGCCGGTGGTGTGGAAGGCCGGGTTGCACGAGGTGCTGACGTGGATCATGGCCGGGATGTCGTACTCGGCCATCGCCTCGTAGAGCGGGTACCAGCTGCGGTCGGTCAGCGGCGGAGCGGTCCACCTGCCGCCTGAGGCGTCGGGATTGAGGTTGACCGTCACCGCGCCGAGCTCCTCGACCGCGCGGCGCAGCTCGGGCAGGCAGGTGGCGGGGTCGACGCCGGGCGACTGCGGGAGCATCGCGCCCATCGCGAACCGGTCGGGGTAGAGCGTGCTGACGCGGTGGACCAGGTCGTTGCAGATCCGCGCCCACACCGAGGAGACCTCGAAGTCGCCGATGTGGTGGGCCATGAAGCTGGCCCGCGGGGAGAAGATCGTCAGGTCGCTGCCGCGCTCGTCCATGAGCCGCAGCTGGTTGCCCTCGATCGCCCGGCGCAGGTCGTCGTCGGTGATGCCGAGGGCCTCGGGGTCGGGTGCGTCGCAGGCGCGGCCGACGGCGGCCACCTGCCGGTCCCGCCATTGCGTCAACTGCGGTGGTGCGGTGGTGAAGTGTCCGTGACAGTCGATGATCATGGGTGCTCTCCTGGTGGGTCCGGGTCAGTCCTGGGCCGCGGCGGGCCAGCCGGTGTACTGCTCGGCGAGGAAGGTGCGGCCGGCCCGGGTGCCCACCGCATTGTCGAGCTCGCCGAGCCGGCGCCGCAGGTCGAACGGCGTGTCGCCGGGCGCGGTGTGCAGCAGCCGGGTCATCCAGTGCGAGAAGTTCTGCGCCCGCCAGACCCGTTGGAGGGCGCGCGGCTGGTAGTCGTCCAGCGCGGCCGCGCCCTCGCCGCCGAGCGCCCGCAGCAGGACGCCGGCGAGGACCTTCACATCGTGCAGCGCCAGGTTCAGCCCGCGGGCGCCGGTCGGCGGTACGGTGTGCGCGGCGTCGCCCGCCAGCGCCATCGAGCCCCAGCGCATCGGCTCCTGCACGAAGGAGCGGAACCGCAGCACCGTCTTCTCGATGATCGGCCCCTCGTTGAGCCGGAAGCCGTCCTCGCCAGCCACCCGGGCCTGGAGCGTCTCCCAGACGCGGTCGTCCGGCCAGGCGTCCACGGACTCGTCGGGGGCGCACTGGAAGTACATCCGCTGCACGGTGTCGGTGCGCTGGCTGATCAGCGCGAACCCGTGCTCGGAGTGGGCGTAGACCAGCTCGGGTGCGCTCATCGGCGCCTCGGCCATGATGCCGAACCACGCGAAGGGGTACTCCTTGCCGTAGCGCACCCGCCGGTCCTCGGGCACGAGGTCACGGCACATGCTGCGCGACCCGTCCGCACCGACCACGTACCGCGCCCGGACCTCGTGGCGGGTCCCGTCGGGCGCGGTCCAGCGGACCCGGGGGGCGTCGGTCGTGAGGTCGAGGACCTCGGTGTCCCGGACCCCGAAGTGGACCGTGCCGCCGTCGCGTTCCCGGGCGTCGGCCAGGTCGATGAACACATCGGTCTGCGGGTAGAGCCACACCGACGCGCCGACCAGCTGCTTGAAGTCGACGCGGTACGGCCGGCCGCCGAACCGGAGCTCGACGCCCTCGTGCTCGTGGCCGTCGAGCAGGATCCGCTCGGAGACCCCGGTCTCGACCAGGTCCCGGGCCGCGTCGGCCTCGAGGATGCCGGCCCGGTGCGTCGTCTCGATCTCGTGCCGGGTGCGGGTGTCGAGCACGATCGTCTCGACCCCGGCCCTCCCGAGCAGATGGGCCAGCATCAGTCCGGCCGGGCCGGCTCCGACGACGGCGACGGGGACCGAGGCGACGGTGTCGACGATGGCATCGGCCATGGCATCTCCTGAACGGTGGCGCGGGGTTGCGAACACCCCGAACGCTGGCATCCGGACGCCCGGCCCGTCGCCGCCCTTTCCGCCAGGCGGAAGCCCCGCAGGTCAGGCCCCCAGGTCAGGCCGTCGTCCGGGCCCGCCTGCCGAGCTCGTCGGAGATCCCCCGCACAGCCCTCAGCAGCGGCTCGCGCAGCCCGCGCGCCCGGCTCGCGCTCCGCGCCGCGATCACGATCCCCAGGGCGGCGCTCACCGGGCCGGCCCGGCCGATCCGCACCGGCGCGGCCACCGCGACCGAGTGCTCCGAGAGCTGCCGGTCACTGACGAAGACCTGCTCGCGGCGGATCCGGTCCAGTTGCGTCCGCAACGCCTTAGGGTCGGTGACCGTGTGCTCGGTCCAGGCCCGGAGCGGCGATTCCAGGACCTCCTCCTGGATCTCCCGGGGCGCGTGCGCCAGCAGCACCCGGCCCATCCCGGTGGAACCGACGGGGAACCGGGATCCGACCATCGTGACCACCTCGACCGATCCGTGCCCCGCGATCCGTTCCACGAAGACCAGCTCCGTGCCCTCGCGCACCGCGAGCTGGACGTTCTCATGGGTCGCCTCGTAGAGGTCCTGCATGAACGGCAGTGCCGCGTCACGCAGGATCTGGGTCCGCGGACACCCCGAGGCGATCTCCCACAGGCGCAGCCCGATGTGCCACGAGCCGTCCTCCGCGCGTTCGAGCGCTCCCCAGCCCGCCAGCTCCGTGATCACGCGGTGCGTGGTGCTCAACGCCAAGCCCGTACGCTGAGCGATCTCCGACAGTGTCTGCGACGGGTGCTCACGGTCGAAGGCCGCGAGGACCTCAAGGACCTTTCCGGCCGCCGTGCTCCGGGGTGTGATCATCCGGCCAGTCTCGCAGACCGGCGCGAAGCCTCCCGGCACGCGCCGGACCGGCTGCCGGATCCCAAGGAGGCGATGTGAACCAAGAGATCTTCGGGCTGTCCTCGATGGCGACGCGGCCGGTCCTGGCCGACCTCTCCGAACACCTCCGGCACACCTGCGGCATCCCGGTGCGCTTCGAATCCGCCGGTGGGGTCGAGGTCGCACGGCGGGTTCGTGAGGGCGCCGGGGCCGACCTGCTCGTGCTCGCCGCAGGAGCACTGGCCGAGCTGGCGGAGGAAGGGCACCTCCTGGGGGGAACGGCGCGCCCGCTGTGGGTCTCCCAGGTCGTCGCCGCCGTGCCGGACGGGGCGCCGGTTCCGGCCCTCGACTCGGAATCCGACCTGCGCGCAGCGCTCCTGTCCGCGACGGGGATCGCGTACTCCACCGGTCCCAGCGGGACGGCCCTCGTCGAGCTGATCACCCGGCTGGGGCTCACCGGCACGCTCTCGGGGCGGCTCGTCCAGGCGCCGGCGGGGGTGCCCGCCGGCAGCCTGCTCCCGTCCGGCCGGGCCGACCTGGCCTTCCAGCAGCGCAGCGAGCTGACGGACCTGCCAGGCGTCGTCGTCGTCGGCCCGCTGCCGGGCGACACCGCGATCAGCTCGGTCTTCAGCGGGGGCGTCCTGGCTTCGTCCGGCCGAGCGGACCGGGCCCGCGAGGTCCTCGACCTCCTCGGGTCCGACGCGGCGTCGGGGATCGCCCGTGCCAGGGGCATGCGGGCGTTCGGGCGGCAGGGCTGACACCAGGCCCCGGCAGCGGCGGCCCGGCCCGGCGGGCGGCCGGTCCCGGCTCTTATGACAACAGCATTGACGTGTTAAGGCTCCCCCGGTTTCATGGCTCGCACTTCACCCACCCCACCCCCACACCCTCAAGGCGGTGATCCCTTGGCATCGACGGCGAAGGCCACGGGCAGCGGTCCGAGAATCGACGCGAGCGGCCCCCACCACTCCATGCGCAAGTCCCTCGGCCTCCTGGACGGGGCGGCGATCGCCGCCTCCAGTACCGCCGCGACCAGCAGCATCGGCATCGGCCTCGGCCTGATGGCCGGAGTCGTCGGACTCCACCTCCCGGCGATCATGCTGCTGGCTTTCCTCCCGGTGCTCGCCATCGCGGGCGGCTACGGGCGACTGAACGCCGCCGAGCCGGACGCCGGCAGCAGCTACCGCTGGGTCGGGCGCACGCTCAACCCGTGGCTCGGCTTCCTCACCGGCTGGGTGAACACCGTCGGCACCGTGGTGTTCATGGCCTACACGACCACGGTCACCGGCTCCTCGATCGTCCAACTCCTCGGCCTGGCCCACGTGCGCAGCGTCGCAGGTGTGCGGCTGGACGCGGACTCGACGGTGCAGTGCACGCTGATCGGCCTGGTCGTGCTGGTCGGGGCGGCGCTGGTGGCGGTGCGCGGGCTGGATCTGGCCGCGCGGCTGCAGAAGGCGCTGCTGGTGTTCGAGTACGCGGTGCTGCTCGGCTTCTGCGGCTACGGGCTGTTCGCCGGGGACCAGCCGTTCTCGCTGGAGTGGTACAACCCCTTCGCGATCCCGTCCTTCGATGCGCTGGCCCAGGGCATGGTGCTGGCGGTGTTCTGCTACTGGGGCTTCGAGTCGGTGTTCAGCGTCGGCGAGGAGGTCCGCGACCCGCGTGACGCCTCCCGGGGCGGCCTGCTGGCCCTGCTGGTGATGCTGGCGCTGTTCCTGCTCGCCGGCACGGCGTTCCAGCGGGTCCTCCCGTTGGACGAGCTGGCGGACAACGGGGCACACGGGCTGGCCTACTTCGGGGACCGGCTGGCCGATCAGCCGCTGGCCGCGCTGCCGTTGATCGCGCTGATGCTCTCCGCGGTGGCCTCACTGCAGTCCTCGGTGATCCCCACCGCCCGCGGGATGTACGCGATGGGCCGCGACGGCGTGCTCGGCCCGGTGTGGACCCGCCTGCACCCGAGGCACTCCACACCCGCCGCCGGCACCCTGCTGATCACCGGCATCGCGGTCGCCCTGGCCCTGTGCGCGGTCACCATCCCGACCGTCAACGACCTCATCTCGGCCGCCGTCAACGCGATCGGCATCGTCGTCGCCCTCTACTACGCACTCACCGCCGTCGCCGCCGCCGTCCGCTTCCGCCACCTGCTGCGCACCAGCGTGCTGGAGGGCCTGCGCGCGGTGGTCGGCCCGCTGCTCGGCGCCGCGGCCCTGCTCGCCGTCGGCGGCTACCTCGCCTGGACCTTCTACGACTCCACCGACCACTTCGAACTCTCCGCCGACAACGGCTGGTTCGAACTCTCCGTGGTGGTCGTGATGATCGTCAGCGGGCTGCCCGTGGCGGCCTGGGCCCGCTGGCGGCGCCGCTCGCCGTACTTCCTGCGCGACACCCCCTGACCCGTCCGCAACACCCCGTACCACCCGCACGACCCGAGAACGGAGCACCACCCATGACCAAGGCCGACCTGGTCTTCACCCGCGGCCCCGTGCACACCGGCGACGCCGCCCGCACCCGGGCGAGCGCCCTGGCCGTGACCGGCGGACGCATCACCGCCGTCGGCCACGACGAGGTCCACGGCCTGATCGGTCCGGGCACCGACGTCGTCGACCTCACCGGGAAGCTGCTGCTGCCGGGCTTCCAGGACGCGCACATCCACGCCGTGGGCGGCGGCACCGAGCTGGCCTCCTGCGACCTCACCGGAACGGTCGGCGTCCCCGACTACCTGGAACGCATCCGCGCCTACGCCCGGGCCAACCCCGGGCAGGAGTGGATCACCGGCAGCGGCTGGTCGATGGAGAGCTTCGACGGCGGCCTGCCGACCCGCCACCTGCTCGACACCGTCGTCCCCGACCGCCCGGTCTACCTGACCAACCGCGACCACCACGGCGCCTGGGCCAACACCCGCGCCCTCGAACTCGCCGGCCTCGACCGCGACACCCCCGACCCGGTGGACGGGCGGATCGAGCGGGAGCCCGACGGCACCCCCGGCGGCATGCTCCAGGAAGGCGCCACCGCCCTCGTCGCCCGGTTGATCCCGCCCCTCACCGCCGCCGACCGCCTCGACGGACTCCTGCGCGCCCAGCGCCTGCTCCACTCCCTCGGCATCACGGGCTGGCAGGACGCCCTGCTCGGCGAGTTCAACGGCCTGTCCGACCCCTCCGACGCCTACCTCGCCGCCGCCCGCTCCGGTGCACTCACCGCCCGGGTCACCGGCGCCCTGTGGTGGGAACGCGATCGCGGCGCCGAACAGATCCCCGAACTCGTCGAACGCCGCGCCGCCCTCGCCCACGGCACGTTCCGGGCCGGCTCCGTGAAGATCATGCAGGACGGCATCGCGGAGAACTTCACCGCCGCCATGACCAGCCCCTACCTGGACGGCTGCGGCTGCGCCACCGCCAACTCCGGCCTCAGCTTCGTCGATCCGCTCGCCTTGCGCGGCCACGTCACCGAACTCGACGCGCTGGGCTTCCAGGTGCACTTCCACGCGCTGGGCGACCGCGCGGTGCGCGAGGCACTCGACGCCGTCGAGGCCGCCCGCGCCGCCAACGGGTTCCGCGACACCCGGCACCACCTCGCACACCTCCAGGTGGTCCACCCGGACGACGTGCCGCGCTTCGCCCGGCTCGGCGCGATCGCCAACATCCAGCCGCTCTGGGCGGCACACGAACCGCAGATGGACGAGCTGACCATCCCGTTCCTCGGCCCCGAGCGCGCCGCCTGGCAGTACCCGTTCGGTGCGCTCCAGCGCGCGGGCGCCACCCTCGCGGCCGGCAGCGACTGGCCGGTGAGCAGCCCGGACCCGCTGGCCGGGCTGCACGTGGCCGTCAACCGCAGGGAGCCGGACGCCGCCGACGAGCGGGTCTTCCTGCCCGAGCAGCGGCTCGACATCGCCTCCGCGATCGCCGCCTACACGGCCGGATCCGCGCACGTGAACGGCCACGACGACGCCGGCACCCTCGCCGTGGGGAACCTCGCCGACCTCGTCGTCCTCGACCGCGACATCCTCACCGGCCCGCCCGAGGAGATCGCCGCAGCCCGCGTCCTGCGCACCTACATCGGCGGCCGGCTCGTCCACACCGCCGAATGAGTCCCGCCGCCGAGGCCCGGCGGCCGACGCGCCGGGCGCGGCGGCGCTCAGCGCGCCGCCGCCAGCCGGGCCTCGGCAGCGTCCAGCAGCAGCTCCAGCGCGAACGGGTAGCCGCTGCACCGCATGTCGGCGGCCAGCAGGTGTGCGGTGGCCGCGATGTGCGGATTGGCCGCGGCGTCCAGCCGGCCGTACGAGGCCTGCCAGACCCGCAGGTCCGCCGACTGCGCGGAGGCCGGCAGCGCGAGCGCCGCCGCGTCCAGCACCGCGAACCCGAGGCTCTGGTCCACGAACGCGTGGTAGATCCGCACCGCCTCCGGATCGGGGAACCCCGCACCGCGCAGCACACCGAGGATCGCCTCGACCGCGGCGATCTCATGCGCACGCCCGGTCGTACGGTGGGCCGCGAGCAGCGCCGCCTGCGGATGCGCCTGGTAGCTGGCGTGCAGCCGCATCCCGATCTCCCGCAGGTCGGCCCGCCAGTCCCCGGTGGCCCGCCAGCCGTCCTGGGCGCGGGCGATCAGCTCCTCGGCGACGGCGAGCAGCAGGTCGTCCGCGCTGTGGAAGTAGCGGTACACCGCGCTGGGGTCGGCGCCCAGCGCGGCACCGAGCCGCCGGACGGTGAGCGCCTCCGCACCGTGCTGCCCCACCAACCGCAGCGCCGTGCCGACGATCAGCTCGTGGGAGAGCACCACCCCCTGTTTGGTGGGCCGCCGACGGCGCCGCTGGGGCTCGGGCACTACGCGTTCGCTCATCCCGGCAGAGTACGTCAACGCGGTTGACGTAGCACAGGGCCCCCGGCCGGCCGAGTGCGGCCCGCCCGCGCAGACCCTTCGATACCCAGGATTCCTGAAAACCAAGGAGCCTTTCCTTTGAGCACGCTTTCCATCGACCGCCGCGACGGGGTCGCGGTCCTGACGCTCCGCCGCCCGGCCAAGCGCAACGCGCTCGACGACGCCACCGTGCTGAGCGTCGAGCAGTTCTTCCGGAAGCCGGGCGCGGACGTCCGGGCCGTCGTCCTCGATGCCGAGGGTGATCACTTCTCGGCCGGGCTCGACCTCGGTGAGCTGACCGAGCGGTCCACCGAGGAGGCGCTGGAGCACTCCCTCATGTGGCACCGCGTCTTCGACACCATCGAGGGCGGGCGCGTCCCCGTGGTGGCCGCTCTCAAGGGCGCGGTGATCGGCGGCGGCCTGGAGCTGGCCGCCGCCGCGCACATCCGGGTGGCCGAGCCGTCCACCTTCTACGCGCTGCCCGAGGGACGGCGCGGGCTCTTCGTCGGCGGTGGCGGCTCCGTCCGGATCCCCCGGCTGATCGGCGCCCACCGGATGGCGGACATGATGCTCACCGGCCGCGTCCTCGACGCCGCCGAGGGCCAGGCCGCCGGTCTCTCCCAGTACCTGACCGGGGAGGGCGGGGCACGCGCCCGGGCCCTGGAGCTCGCGGAGCGGATCGCGGCCAACGCGCCGCTGACCAACTTCGCCGTCCTCCAGGCGCTCCCCCGGATCGCCGAGGCCTCGCCCGCCGGCGGCCTGCTGCTCGAATCCCTCATGTCGGCCGTCGCGGCCGGAAGCCACGACGCCCAGGAGCGGATGCGGGCGTTCCTCGACGGCCGCGCCGCGAAGGTCGCCGCCGCACACGGCTCGCACGGAAAGGACGCCCGATGAGCGAGATCCTCAGCACGCCCGGCCCCTCGGTCAGGGACGAGTCGGAGATCGGCCGCTACCTCCGCTGGCTGGAGTCCCGGCGGCAGCTGGGCTTCCCGGACTACGACAGCCTGTGGCAGTGGTCCGTCACCGACCTGGACGGCTTCTGGTCGTCGGTCTGGGAGTTCTTCGACGTCCGCCCCCACACCCCGCCCACGGCCGCCCTGGGCCGCAGGTCGATGCCGGACACCGAGTGGTTCCCCGGCGCGACCCTCAACTACGCCGAGCACGCGCTCGGCCGCGAGGAGGACCTCGACGCCGTCGCGGTCGTCGCCCGCTCCCAGACCCGGGCACCGCTCGAACTGACCTTCGGCGAACTCCGCGACCAGGTCGCCCGGGCCCGCGCCGGGCTGCTGCGCCTGGGCGTCCGCAAGGGCGACCGGGTCGTCGCCTACCTGCCGAACATCCCGGAGACGCTGGTGGCCTTCCTCGCCACCGCGAGCATCGGCGCGGTCTGGGCGGCCTGCGCCCCGGAGTTCGGCCCGCGCAGCGTGGTCGACCGGTTCGCCCAGCTCGAACCGAAGGTGCTGCTGACCGTCGCCGGCTACCGCTACGGGGAGCGGGACGTCGACCGCCGCACCGAGGTGGCGGAGATCGCCTCCCGACTGCCCACCGTCGAGCGGGTCGTCCACGTCCCCTACGGGCCGAACGCCCTCCCCGACGCGCTGGGCTGGGCGGAACTGCTGGCCGAACCGGCCGAACCGGCCTTCGAGCCCGTGCCGTTCGACCATCCGCTGTTCGTGCTCTTCTCCTCCGGCACCACCGGCATCCCCAAGGCGATCGTCCACCGGCACGGCGGGATCCTCCTGGAGCACCTGAAGAACAACGCGCTGAGCTGGGACCTCAAGCCGGGCGACCGGATGCTCTGGTTCAGCACGACCGCCTGGATGCTGTGGAACACCCTGGTCTCGGCGCTGCTCGTGCGCGCCTCGATCGTCATGATCGACGGCAATCCGGTCCACCCCGACCTGCGGGAGCAGTGGCGGATCGCGCAGGACACGGGGACGACGCTGATGGGCGTGAGCCCCGGCTACCTGATGGCCTGCCGCAAGGCCGGGATCCGGCCCGCCGAGGAGTTCGACCTGTCGCGGCTACGGCAGCTCGGCGCGGCGGGCAGCCCGCTCGCCGCCGACGGCTTCCGCTGGGTGGCCGAGCAGTTCGGGGACCAGGTCCTGCTGAACGTCGGCTGCGGCGGCACCGACGTCTGCACCGGCATCCTCCAGGGCAGCCCGCTGCAGACCGTGCGCGCCGGAGAGATCTCCGGCCCCTGCCTCGGGGTCGCCGCCTACGCCTACGACGGCGAGGGCCGGCGGGTCGTCGGCGAGCTGGGCGAGCTGGTGATCACCGAGCCGATGCCGTCGATGCCCGTCGGCTTCTGGGGCGACACCGACGGCTCCCGCTACCGGGCCGCGTACTTCGAGGAGTACCCGGGCGTGTGGCGGCACGGCGACTGGGTGCGGTTCGCGCCCGAGGGCCACTGCGTCGTCGCCGGGCGCTCCGACGCCACCCTCAACCGGGGCGGGGTCCGGCTCGGCACCGCCGAGTTCTACGCCGTCGTCGAGGACCTGCCCGAGGTCGAGGACAGTCTCGTCGTCCACATCGAGGACCCCGAGGGCGGCAACGGGGAGCTGCTGCTCTTCATCACGGGCCCCGTGGAGCTCGACGACGCCCTCCGCGCGACGATCGCCCGCACGCTGCGGTCGGCGCTGTCGCCCCGGCACGTCCCGGACGTCATCGAGCGGGTCCCGGCCGTCCCGCGCAACCGCACCGGCAAGAAGCTGGAGGTGCCGGTCAAGCGGATCCTGCTCGGCGCGCGTCCCGAGTCCGTCGCCAGCACCGACGTCCTCGCCGACCCCCGTTCGCTGGACCCCTTCGTCGCGTACGCCGCCGAACGGGCCGCCGGAGCCGGGCCCGGGAGCGCGTCGTGAAGGTCGCCGTCGTCGGCACCGGGGTCATCGGGGCCTCCTGGACCACGCTCTTCCTGTTGCACGGGCACGAGGTCGTCGCCAGCGATCCCGCGCCCGGCGCGGAGGCGCGGCTCCGGGCGGCCGTCACCGCCGACCAGCGCCGCCTGTCGTTCACCCCCGACCTCGCCGAGGCCGTCGCGGACGCCGGCTTCGTCCAGGAGAACGGCCCGGAGCGTCCCGAACTGAAGGACGAGGTCTTCGCCGTCCTCGACGCCGCGGCACCGCCGGGGACGATCCTGGCGAGCTCCTCCTCCGGGCTGCCGCCGTCGCGGATCCAGCGGGCGTGCGCGGCCCATCCGGAACGGGTCCTCGTGGGGCACCCCTTCAACCCTCCCCACCTCATCCCGCTGGTCGAGGTCGTACCGGGCGAGCGGACCGGCGAGGCCGCCGTCGAGGCGGCCATGGGCTTCTACCGCAGCCTCGGCCGCCGCCCGATCCGGCTGCGCCAGGAGCTGCCCGGCCATGTCGCGAACCGGCTCCAGGCCGCGCTGTGGCGGGAGGCGTACTCCCTGGTCGAGCGGGGCGCGGCGAGCGTCTCCGACATCGACGCGGCCATCGCCCACGGTCCCGGCCTGCGCTGGGCGCTGCTCGGGCCCTTCCTCAACCAGCACCTGTCGGGCGGCCCGGGCGGCATCGCGCACGTCCTGGAGCACCTCGGCCCGCCCATGGAGGAGTGGTGGGCCGACCTCGGCGCGCCGCGCCTGACGCCCGAGCTGACGCGCGCCGTCACCGAAGGCGTCGGCGACGAACTCGCCGGGACCCCTGAGGCCGACCTCGTCGCGGAACGCGACGCCCTCCTCTCCCTCCTCCTCGACGCCAAGAACCGGACCGACCACCTGTGAGCACACCGATGAACCCCTCCGATGCGATCGCCATCGACTTCCACGTCCACGTGGAGCAGGACGCCCACGGCCGTCTCGCGCTCGACGCGGAGCTGATGGACGCCTCGGCCGCCTACTTCAAGTCCGGCCAGGACCGCACGCCCACCGTGGAGCGGCTGGCCGCGTACTACCGCGAGCGCCGCATGGCGGCCGTGGTCTTCACGGTGGACGCCACCACGGGCCTGGGCCACCCCGCCCTGTCCAGCGAGGAGATCGCCGAGGCGGCGGCCGCCCACCCCGACGTCCTCATCCCGTTCGGCTCTGTCGACCCGCACCGGCCGGACGCCGCCGCCCGGGCCCGCTCGCTCGTCCTCGACCACGGCGTCCGCGGCTTCAAGTTCCACCCCAGCCTCCAGGCGTTCGCGCCGAACGCCCGCGAGCACTACCCGCTCTACGAGGCGATCCAGGAACTGGGCGTCCCCATCCTCTTCCACACCGGGCAGACCGGCATCGGCGCCGGCCTGCCCGGCGGGCGAGGCATCAAGCTGCGCTGGTCCGACCCGATGCTCCTGGACGACGTCGCCGCCGACTTCCCCGGCCTCACGATCGTCCTGGCACACCCGTCGGTGCCCTGGCAGGACGCGGCGATCTCCATCGCCACGCACAAGGCCAACGTGTACATCGACCTGTCGGGCTGGTCGCCGAAGTACTTCCCGCCGCAGCTCGTGAGGGCGGCCGGCTCCTTCCTCCGCCGCAAGGTGCTGTTCGGCTCGGACTACCCCGTCGTCACCCCCGACCGCTGGCTGGCGGACTTCGACGCCCTCGGCCTCAAGCCGGAGGTCCGCCCCCTGATCCTCAAGGAGAACGCCGCCCGCGTCCTGGGCCTCTGACCACGATCGTCGGCCGTGGCGCCGACAGACGTGACGCCGGACATGTGCTGGGGTACGGCGCGCATGGCCGTGCCGCCTTCTCGGCCGGCGCGCGCCCGGGGCTGGGCCGGAGAGAACCGCTGTGGCCGGTCGGGCCGCCTGCCGGCGGTGCGGGAGTCCGGCACCCGTGCCGCCGGCGCGGCGTGTCGTGCGCGTCGAACGACTAACCTGGGCCGCTTCCCCGTCCTGGAACCACCCGAGGAGCCCAGCACCGTGTCCGACAGCTTCGCGCACCTGCACGTCCACACCGAGTACTCGATGCTGGACGGGGCCGCGAAGAACGGGAAGCTCTTCGCCGAGGCGGAGAGACAGGGCATGCCCGCCATCGCGATGAGCGACCACGGCAACATGTTCGGCGCCTACGAGTTCTTCCACGCCGCCGCCAAGACCGGCGTCAAGCCGATCATCGGCATCGAGGCGTACGTCGCCCCGGCCTCGCGCTTCCTGAAGAAGCAGGTGTTCTGGTCCCCCGGCGGCCAGCGCCCGAGCGGCGCGGACGGCGAGGGCGGCAAGGACGTCTCCGGCGGCGGCCGCTACACCCACATGACCATGTGGGCGCAGAACGCCACCGGCCTGCGGAACCTCTTCAAGCTCTCCTCGCTCGCGTCGATGGAGGGCTACTACATGAAGCCCCGGATGGACCGCGAGCTGATCGCCGCCAACGCCACCGGCATCATCGCCACCACCGGCTGCCCCTCCGGCGAGGTGCAGACCCGGCTGCGGCTCGGCCAGTACGAGGAGGCGGTCAAGGCCGCCGGGGCGTACCAGGACATCTTCGGCAAGGAGAACTACTTCCTGGAGCTGATGGACCACGGCCTGTCCATCGAGCAGGACGTCCGCGCGGACCTGCTGCGCCTGGCCAAGCAGCTGAACATCCCGCTGCTCGCCACCAACGACTCGCACTACGTCACCGCCGACCAGGCGGACGCCCACGACAGCCTGCTCTGCGTCGGCGTGGGCAAGAACAAGGACGACCCGAACCGCTTCAAGTTCCAGGGCACCGGCTACTACGTCAAGACCGCCGAGGAGATGCGCGAGCTCTTCCGGGAGCTGCCGGAGGCCTGCGACAACACCCTGGCGATCGCCGAGCGGGTCGAGTCGTACGAGGAGGTCTTCACCTACGTCGACCGGATGCCCCAGTTCGACGTGCCCGAGGGCGAGACCCAGGCCTCGTACCTGCGCCAGAAGATCGCCGCCGGCCTCCAGCACCGCTACGGCGACAACCCGAGCCAGGAGGTGCTGGAGCGGGTCGAGCTGGAGATGGGCGTGATCACCCCGATGGGGTTCGACGCCTACTTCCTCGTGGTCGCCGACATCTGCCAGTACGGGCGGGACAACGGCATCCCGGTCGGCCCGGGCCGTGGTTCCGCGGCCGGCTCGATGGTCGCCTACCTCACCGGCATCACCCAGCTCGACCCGCTGGAGCACGACCTGCTGTTCGAGCGGTTCCTCAACCCCGAGCGCATCAACCCCCCGGACGTCGACATCGACTTCGACGACCGCCAGCGCGACCAGATGGTGCGCTACGTCACCGAGAAGTACGGCTCCGCCTACACCGCCCAGGTCAACACCTTCGGCACCATCAAGGCCAAGGCCGCCGTCAAGGACGCCAACCGCATCCTCGGCTACCCCTTCGCGATGGGCGACCGGATCACCAAGGCGATGCCGCCGGACGTCATGGGCAAGGGCGTGCCGCTCGCCGACCTCTTCAACGACAAGCACCCCCGGTACAACGAGGGCACCGAGATCCGGGCGCTGTACGACAACGAGCCCGACGTCAAGAAGATCATCGACACCGGCCGGGGCATCGAGGGCCTGATCCGCGGCACCGGTGTGCACGCCGCCGCCGTCATCCTCTCCTCCACCCCGCTGCTGGAGCTGATCCCGCTGCACATGCGGGACAAGGACGGCACCATCATCACCGGCTTCGACTACCCGTCGTGCGAAGCCATGGGCCTGATCAAGATGGACTTCCTGGGTCTGCGGAACCTGGGCATCATCGACCACTGCATCAAGATCGTGAAGGCCAACCGGGGCATCGACGTCGACATCGAGAAGATCCCGATCGACGACCCCACCACCTACCAGCTGCTCGCCCGCGGTGACACCCTCGGCGTCTTCCAGCTCGACGGCGGGCCGATGCGCGCCCTGCTCAAGCTGATGAAGCCGACCGAGTTCGCCGACATCTCCGCCGTCTCCGCGCTGTACCGGCCCGGGCCGATGGGCATGAACTCGCACACCAACTACGCCCTGCGCAAGAACGCGCAGCAGGAGATCGTCCCGATCCACCCCGAGCTGGAGGAGCCGCTCAAGGACGTCCTCGGCCCCACCTACGGCCTGATCGTCTACCAGGAGCAGGTCCAGCGCGCCGCCCAGGTGCTCGCCGGGTACTCGCTCGGCCAGGCCGACCTGCTGCGCCGGGCGATGGGCAAGAAGAAGAAGGAGGTCCTGGAGAAGGAGTTCGTCCCCTTCCACGCCGGCTGCAAGGAGCGCGGCTACTCCGACGAGGCCATCCAGGCGGTCTGGGACGTCCTGGTCCCGTTCGCCGGCTACGCGTTCAACAAGTCGCACTCCGCCGCCTACGGCCTGGTCTCGTACCAGACCGCGTACCTCAAGGCGAACTACCCCGCCGAGTACATGGCCGCCCTGCTCACCTCGGTCGCCGACGACAAGGACAAGATGGCGGTCTACCTGGCGGAGTGCCGCCAGATGGGCATCCGGATCCTCTCCCCCGACGTCAACGAGTCCGTGGTCGACTTCACCGCCGTCGGCAGCGACGTCCGCTTCGGCCTCAAGGCGGTGCGCAACGTCGGCGTCCCGGTCATCGAGTCGCTGGTGCGCACCCGGGAGGAGAAGGGCAAGTACACCTCCTTCCCCGACTTCCTGGACAAGGTGGAGCTGGTGGTGTGCAACAAGCGCACCGTCGACTCCCTGGTCAAGGCCGGCGCCTTCGACTCCCTCGGACACACCCGGCTCTCGCTCAGCACCGTGCACGAGAGCGCGATCGACGCCGTCACCGGGCTGAAGAAGCAGCAGGCGATCGGCCAGGACGACCTCTTCGGCGCCCTGGAGGCCGACGAGGGCGGCGGCCCCGGCATCGGACTGGACTTCGAGCTCACCGACCGCGAGTGGCCGCGCCGCCAACTCCTCTCCCTGGAACGGGAGATGCTCGGCCTCTACGTCTCCAGCCACCCGCTCGACGGCGCCGAGCACATCCTCTCCCAGAACCGCGACACCTCGATCGCCGACCTCCTCGGCTCCGGCCGCACCGAGGGCGAGGTCCGCCTCTCCGGACTCATCACCGCGGTGGACCGCCGGATCAACAAGGCCGGAAACGCCTGGGCGATCATCACCCTGGCCGACCGCGACGGCTCGGTCGAGGTGCTGTTCTTCCCCGCCACCTACAACCTGATGGCCGAGCAGATGGTGGAGGACAACGTCATCTCGGCGCGCGGCCGGCTCAACGAGCGCGACGGCTCACTGAGCATCTTCGGCCAGGAGATCACCACCCTCGACGTCTCCTCCGCCGAACTGGGCACCAAGCCGCCGGTCCAGATCACCGTGCCGGCCGCCCGGGTCACCCCCGAGATCGTGGCCGAGCTCAAACTCGCCCTCCACGCCCACCCCGGTGACGTCCCGATCCGCCTGCTGACCACCGGCTGGGACAAGGACACCCTCTACGAACTCGGCTTCCAGGTGAACCCCGACAACGGACTCGCCTCGGACATCAAGACCCTGCTCGGCAACCGCGCCTGGATGGGCACCGCCGTGCGCTCCTGAACCCCGGCCGGCGGGCACCGCCCCGCCGGCCGGCCGGGTGAACCCGTTCGCCGCGGGCAGGGCTGTCAGTGGGAGCTGGGATCGTGCCTCCGCGAGTGAACGGGTCTTCGTTACGGGAGGGCGGGAGGCCCTGCGCCGGTACCTGGAGTCCGGATTCGGTGGCGGGGCAGGCGTTGCCCGTCGGCGGCGGTGACCGTCGGGCGTCAGGCGGTGGCGCCGTGGGTGGTGGTGAAGCGGCTGCGGTACTCGGTCGGTGTGGTGCCCAGGTGGCGGGCGAAGACGCGGCGCAGGGTCTCGTCGCTGCCCAGGCCGCTGTGCCGGGCGGCGGCGGTGACGCTGTGGCCGTCCAGGAGCAGTTGCCTGGCCAGGTCGAGGCGGACGCTCTCCACCCAGCGGGCCGGGGTGGTGTGCAGCTCGGCCTGGAAGAGCCGGGTGAGGTGGCGGGTGCTGACGGCGGCGCCGGCGGCCATCACGGGCAGGCTGTGGTCGGCGGCGGGGTCGGCGAGGACGGCGTCGGTGAGGGTGCGCAGCAGTTCGCTGCGGGCGGGCGGGGTGGCCAGGGCGGTGGAGAACTGCGACTGGCCGCCGGGGCGCTGCATGAAGACGACCAGCTCTCGGGCGACGGCGCGGGCGGCGTCGGCGCCGTGGTCGTGCTCGACCAGGGCGAGGGCGAGGTCGATGCCCGCGCTGATGCCGGCACTGGTGTGGTAGCGGCCGTCCTGGATGTGCAGGGCGTCGGGTTCGACCCGCACCCGGGGGTGGCGCAGTGCGAGGGCGGGGGCGTGGCGCCAGTGGGTGGTGGCCCGGCGGCCGTCGAGCAGTCCGAGCGCGGCGAGCACGAAGGCGCCGCTGCACACCGAGGCGACCCGCCGCGATCGCACGGCGAGGCCGTCCGCGGCGGCGAGCAGCGACTCGGCGGGGCCTTCGGAGACCAGCAGGTCGGCTCCGGCGACGATCACGGTGTCCAGGGGTCCCCCGATGTCCTGCGGTGCGGTGGTGCCCGCCAGGGAGACGCCGTTGGAGGCGGTGACGGTGCCGCCATCCGGGGAGACCAGGACGGACTCGTACGGGTGGCCGAGCCGCCCGGCCTGGTGGAAGACCTCCAGCGGACCACTGGCGTCGAGCAGCGTCACTCCGTCGAAGACGAGGAAGGCGAGCCGGCGCCTCATGTCTGAATCCGAGGTATGCATGTCTGTTCGGACATGGTGACAGCCTACCGTCGTGGGTGAAGGTGGAGGAGCCGGTTCAACAGCTGCGAAAGCGGAGGAAGCCATGACGAACGTGAAGGCGGAAACGATCGCGGGGGTGCGCATCCCGGACAGCGCCCTGGCCCGCGAGGCGACGGAGCTGGTGCGGGACACGGCCTCGCCGCTGTTGTTCGACCACTCGCGCCGGGTGTTCCTGTTCGGGGCGCTGCGCGGCGCCGAGCAGGGGCTGGAGTTCGATCCGGAGCTGCTGTACGTGGGCGCGATGTTCCACGACCTCGGCCTCACCGACCGCTTCGGCCGCACCGACCAGAGGTTCGAGATCGACGGCGCCGACGAGGCCCGCCGCTTCCTGCACGCCCACGGCATCTCCGGCGAACCGGCGCAGCGGGTCTGGACGGCGATCGCCCTGCACACCACCCCGGAGATCCCGCTGCACATGGCTCCCGAGATCGCCCTGGTCACCCGGGGGGTGGAGCTGGACGTGCTGGGCATCGGCTACCACGCCGTCACCGAGGAGCAGCGCGCCGCCGTGGTCGCCGCCCACCCGCGCCCCGACTTCAAGAACCGCATCCTGGCCGCCTTCACCGACGGCATCAGGAACCGCCCGGACACCACCTTCGGCAACGTCAAGGCGGACGTGCTCGCCCACTTCGTGCCGGGCTTCCGGCGTGGCGACTTCGTGGAGACGATCCTCGGGTCCGACTGGGCCGAGTGAGGCACCGATCCGGCCCTGAGCGACGATCCCGACGCCTCCTACCCGACCCGGTGCCGCCACACGACGGCACGGCCGTACGCCGAGGACGGCCGGCTGACCGGCGAGCGCGTCTACGCCGCCGGCGCCACGGAGACCGGACAAGCGGTCCTTCCTCGGCGCCACCATCCGGAACCCGGCCCGAGGGGCGACCCCCGCCCTGCTCATCAGCGGCCCGATCGGCCGAGCGGGCTCAGCCGCGGCCGGCGAGCTCCCGGGCCCTGGCCACGACCTCGGGCGTCGCCGTGGCCAGGGAGCCGCTGTCGTATGGCGGGTGGGGGTCGTACTCGGTGTAGAGCTGGATGGCCCGGGCGGTGAGTTCGTCGCTCAGCAACGCGCACAGCCCCAGGGCCAGGTCGATACCGGCGGAGACCCCGGCCGAGGTGAAGACCTTGCCGTTCCGGACGACGCGTTCCGCGGTGTAGGTGGCGCCGAACGTCTCCAGATCGTCCATCGCCAGCCAGTGGGTTGTCACGGTCAGCCCCTTGAGCAGTCCCGCCTTCCCGAGGATGAGCGCCCCGGTGCAGACCGAGGCGGTGAAGCGGGTCGTCTCGTGCATCCGGCGCACCCAGTCGACGAACTCCGTGTTGTCCAGCATCTGCCGCGCCCCCGCACCGCCCGGGACGAGCAGCACGTCGCAGGAGTCGACCTCCGAGAAGCGGGTGGGCACGTCGACCCGCAGAGCGCCCAGCACATCGACGATCCGCCCCGGTTCGGGCGCGACGAAGCGCACCCGGGCGTCGGGCACGTTCGCCAGGAGTTCGTACGGGCCGATGGCGTCGAGCGGCTCGAAGTGCTTGAAGAGCGGAATCACAATGTCCATGCCGGGGAGCCTATGCAGGCGTCCGCGTTGCCCGAGGACGCATCTGCGGACACGCCCGGGCACGCGCGGCAGGTTCACGAGAACGGATGCCGGGCCGCCCGGGCCCGGGTCGGCCAGGACCAGCGGGACCTGCCGACCCCGCTCGGCATCGCGGGGGCCGGGAACTCGCCGCGCGGGCGGACGGACGGACGCAGAGAGCCTCCAGGCGGGGCACGCGTGGTGGCTAGCCGAAGCCGCGGGCGTCCTGCTTCAGCGCGGTGTCCACGGTCAGCGCGGTCGCCACGACGAGGCTGAGCATCGGGTCGGCGAGCGGGCGGTGGATCTGGAGCACGTAGTTGTCGGCCGTGGTGAACATCGTCTTCGCCAGGCCTTCCCAGGTCTTGGTGATCCGGGCGACCTCGGTGTCCGTCCCGTCGACGATGGAGAAGTTCCAGGCCCGCCAGTTCTCCGCCTTGACGGCGCCGACCTTCTGCCCGCCGACCTCCAGCGCGAAGTTGATCCTCCCGATGGCGTTCTGCTGAACGATCTGGCCGACCTCCTCGCCGGTCGGACGCTGCACGATCACCCGCGACTTGACGAACTTCGCCGGGCGGGTCAGCAGCAGCACCGGGACGCCCCGCGGGTCCCGGATCTCCAGTTTGTGGGTCAGGTACTGGTCGAGGGAGGTGAGCAGCCGTATCGCCTTGCGCAGGCCGCTCTGGCCGACCTGGACCACCGAGCCCAGCGTGGCGCCCTGCTGGTCGAAGACCGCGTACTCGTTGGTCAGTTCGACCAGCTTCGCCTTCTGGTTTACCACCAGGACCGGCTCGGAGAAGAGGGTACCGCCGCCACCGGAGACCGGTCCGACGCCTGCCTGCCGCTGCACCTGACGCTGCACCTTGGCGGAGTTGCCGGCCGGATCGGCCGGCTGCCCGGGGATGCCGGGGGTGTTCGTGTTCTGAGACATGGCGGGCAGGTTAGGCCCTGACCCCGCCTCACGGCCACTTCACCCTTGCCGGCCGGTGACGGGCCCTCGGGCCCGGGACGATCCGCCCTGGCCGGAGCGCCGGGTCCGTCTGCGGTCATCGCGACCCGGCGCCGTTGACGGAAACGGACGTAACGCCGGTGCGGCTCCCCTCGATTGACTTGACGGTTCACCGTCATTCCAGGGCCTCGCCCTCGCCGCGCAGACGGCGATGCCCAGTCCGCGCCACCGCCCCTCCCCTCCCCCCTCGGGAAACACGACCCCCACGAAAGGACAGCCATGCTCCACTCGAAGTGGTTCGCAGCAGCCGGGACCGCCGCGGCCGTCGCCCTGCTCATGGCACCCACGGCGCAGGCCGTGCCCGCACAGGAAGCCGTCACGCAGACAGGCGTCGCCGCCGTGACCACCCTCCGCTACGACGCCACCCGGGCCCCCGGCTGGGAGGCCGCCGTCTCGGCCGGGGTCGCCTCCTGGAACTCGAACGTCCGCAACGTCAGGCTGATACCGGCTCAGCCCGGCACCCGGGCCGAGATCCAGATCATCGCCACCAGCGGCTGGCCGCAGGCGACGCTGGGCCCGGTCCGCCCGGGCGGCCTGGCCAGGGTCGAACTCGGAAGCCAGGCCGTCACCGAAGGCCACGACAAGACCCGCATCGCGGCCCACGAGATCGGCCACACCCTCGGCCTGCCGGACACCAAGCCCGGGCCCTGCTCCCAGCTGATGTCCGGCTCCAGCGCCGGCATCAGCTGCAAGAACGCCGTCCCCAACGCCACCGAGCGGGCCCGGGTCGACTCCGCCTACGCCGGCCTCACCGCCACCCCGGCCCCGGCGGACGGCCGCCTCCTCGTCGACGCGCCCTGACCCCGGGGCAGCCAACGGCGAACCACGACATCCCGCACGACCGGCCGACCGCCTGAAGCCGCGGGACACCTGCCTCGGACGTGACAGCGGCCGGCACCGGACGAAACCGGTGTCGGCCGCCTCACGCGACGACGGACTCCCGGCCCGCCGCGAACCACCCACCGACCGCCCCGCGTCCCGCCCTCGACTCCGGGCGGCCCATCCGGTGCGTCTCCGAGGAGAACACCTCCGGACGGGTCAGGACGTGCCACGCGTCGGCGTAGCGGTGGACGGCTCACCGACCGGCGACCGGACCCCAAAGGGCCGGGCGCTCGTCCCGCATGAGCCGGCACCGGTCATAGATGGCCGGGTCGTTGACATCGGGCCGGGGCGGAATCTCCGACGATGACCGACGACAGCCGGGGCTCCTGCTGCCGGCCACCGCGCTGTGCTGCGTCCGGACCGGCATCCGTCTGCTTGACGGCACCTGGGCGGCGCCGCGCATGCCGCGGCCCCCGGGGCCGGCCGTCCGCACGGTCACGAACGAGGGCCTCGGGGGGCCGTCGGGGTGTCACCCGGTGCCGGTGGCACGCGGCACCGGGTGAGTCATCGGGCTGTCGGGCTACCGCCCTCCCGCCTTGCGGCCGTGGTTGGCCTTCTTCTTCCGCCGGGCCTTCTTCTTGCGGGCGCGCTTGGACATGCCGTTCCCTCCTCGCGGGACGGGTGGTTCAGGCGGC
This sequence comes from Kitasatospora sp. NPDC008115, assembly GCF_042957205.1. NCBI lineage: Bacteria > Bacillati > Actinomycetota > Actinomycetes > Kitasatosporales > Streptomycetaceae > Kitasatospora > Kitasatospora sp. NPDC008115. The sequence goes on from NZ_JBIBHU010000015.1 coordinate 179,695, forward strand.
CCGGTGGACCAGCTGGTCGGCCAGCTTGGCGAGGCGCTTCTGCGAGCGCTCCTCCTGCACGGCCGCGGCCGTCGGGGCGAGCTCGCCCCCGTCGTAGTACTCGCCGTTGATCAGCCCGGTGGAGGGCAGGCAGAGCCGGACCACGGCCGCCGCGCCCTCGGCCGCCGGTGCGCCGACCCGCCCGTACAGCGGGAGCAGCGCGGTGTCGCACAGCCCCGGGTTGAGGCTGACGGCGGTGATGCCGGAGCCGGCCGGGGCCATGTCGGCGGTCGCCATGGTCAGGGCGAGCTGCGACTGCGCGTACGCGGCGACCCGGGAGTACTTCTTCACCCGGTGCGGGTCGGTCCAGTTCATCGAGGCCGTGCGGTGCAGCGAGGAGGACACGTTGACGATCCGGGCGTCCCCGGCCGCGGACAGCGGGGCCCGCAGGAGCTTGGCGAGCAGGTGCGCGGCGAGGAAGTTGACCTGGAGCGAGACCTCGTTGCCGTCGTCGGTGAGGGTGCAGCGCTCGGGCGCCATCGCGGCGGCGTTGTTGACCAGCAGGTCCAGCGCCGGGTAGTGCTTCACCACCGTTCCGGCCAGCACGGCAACCTCCGACAGCCGTGTGAAGTCGGCTGCCAGTTCGACGAGTTGGTCCCGGCGGGCACCGGCGGCCACCAGGCGGTCGACGGCGTCCTCGGCCTCGGCGGTGGTACGGGCGTGGACCAGCACGGTGGCCCCGAGCCCGGCCAACAGGCGGGCGCTCTCCCAGCCGATCCCGGAGGAGGCTCCGGTGACGAGGGCGGTGCGGGCGGACAGAACAGCGTCGGACATGACCCATCCAAGGGTGAACGGGCACCGCCGGGGTGCCGGCGGGCGTGACGGATCACGCCCCCGGGGGCCGGCGATGCGAAGAGGGTGGAACGGGGGGAGAAGCGTCCGCCTCCCCGCATACAACGGCCGGGAGGCGGACGTCCTTGAGCGGCACACGCCGGAGGCCGGAACCTACCGGACGATGGCGACCGCGACCGCGACAACCCGCGGCCGCGGATGCGGCGGGCGGTCGTGATGGCGTGTCGAGCGGTTCATGCCCTCATCCAACGTCCTCGACGGCCGCCCGGGCAAGCCCGGCCCCGCCGCTCTGACGGTCCCCTGACGACTCCCTGACGGGCCTTTGACATCCGTGACCAGCCGAAGTAACAGCTCGCCGGATCGGCCCAGTACGAGCACCAGGAGGCCGCCGCCGACGCACGCGGTGTCGCCGAATGGGCGCCTCCGACAACCTCAAGTCGATCCTGCTGGACGCCCACCGGCTCGGCCTCTACGACGCAACCCGCTCGACGGCGTCAAGCCCCCGCGCACGACCCCAGGCGCGCCGCCATCCCCTCCCCCGCCCAGGTCCGGGACGAGTGCCCTTCCATCGAGTCCTTCAACGGTCGCCTGCACGACGAACGCCTCGACACCCACCTGTTCTGGTCCGCTACCGAACCCCACGTGCCTACGCCGCGATCTGTACCCGCTAACCGGCTCTCACACGTCTGGTGTCGTGTGCCCACATCGCGATCTCGACGCGGTTGCGTGCGTCGAGCTTGGTCATCAACGATGCGACGTGGGTCTTGACCGTGCTCAGACCGATGAAGAGCTCGGTGGCGATCTCGGCGTTGGTCCGGCCCCGTGCCACCAGCGCGAGCACCTCCTCCTCGCGCTCGGTGAGCGGGTCGATCGGCTGGACCGGTGCCACCGGCACCTGGTCGGCGAAGGTCGCCAGCAGCCGGCGGGTGACGTTCGGGGCGATCAGCGCGTCCCCGTTGGCCGCCGCGTGGATGGCCTGCACGAGGAGCTCCGGCCCGGCGTCCTTGAGCAGGAAGCCGCGGGCGCCGGCGCGCAGGGCGCCGAGGACGTACTCATCGAGGTCGAAGGTGGTGATCACGACGACCGCCATCGGGTCCCTCACGTCCGGCCCGGCCAGGCGCCGCGTCACCTCGACGCCGTCGAGCCCGGGCATCCGGATGTCGACGAGGAGGACATCGGGACGCAGCCGGGTCGCCAGGTCGAGCGCTGCGAGCCCGTCTGCCGCCTCCCCCACGACCTCGATGTCGGATTGCACGCCGAGGATCATCACCAGCCCGGTCCGGACCAAGTCCTGGTCGTCGGCGACGACAACACGGATGCTCATGCCAGCGCCTCCACCGGCAGCACGGCCTCGACCACCCAGCCACCCTCGGGCCCCGGCCCTGCGGAGAGCGATCCGCCGAGGAGCCGGGCGCGTTCGGCCATGCCCAGCAGGCCGAACCCGGGCTCCGGGGCCGGCCCCGGCTCGGTCCGTCCATCGTCGCTGACACGCAGCCTGACGGCGTCGCCCTCCCGGCGCACGTCGATCGCGACGCGGGTCGCGCTCCGGGCGTGTCGTACGACGTTGGTCAGCGACTCCTGCGCGAGCCGGTAGAGCGCGGCGTCCACGGATCGTGCCAGCCGGGCCAACGAACCGTTCAGCGAGACCTCGACTGTGGGCGTCGCGTCGGCTCGCGCCAGAGCAGGCAGGTCCGCGACACCCGGCTGCGGTGAGTAGGCGACGGCGTCCTCCTCACGCAGGACCCGCACCAGGGATCTCATCTCCGCCAGGGTTCGCGACGCTTCACACTCGATCGCGGCCAGGACCTCGACAGCCTTCTCGGGCTGGATTCCGGCGACCACGCCACCGGCCTGCGCCTGCACCGCGATGGCCGAGACGTGGTGGGCCACGGTGTCGTGCAGCTCTCGCGCCAGCGCCACCCGCTCCTGATTGCGGATCTCGCGCTGTTGGCGATGCCAGAGGTCCGCGCGGTAGCGGAACACTGCCGCGAGGGCGACGAACAACAGCAGGAGGACGCTCCCGCCGAAAACGTCGGCCCAGCCCGCGGAGGAGGCGTACATCCCCAGCGCGACGACGGCTGTCACGAACGCCGTCCCCACGACGATCTCCCGTCCCGAGCCCCATCGCACCAGGGAGTAGAGCAGGATCAGGACGGCCATCATGGAGTAGAGGTCGAGGTCCCCGGTGTGCGCAGTCAGCTGCAGGACCGAGAGCAGCCCGGCGAAGCCCCACCCGGCCAGGGCGGCCATCAGGGGGTGGCCCCGCCGCCAGAGCAGGGCAGGCATCAGCGCCAGGGCGAGCACCGTCACAAGGGGTCGCCAGGCCAGGCCCGGCCGAGCGATGCCCTCGACCAAGACGGCGGCCGCGAGCACGCCCACCAGCAGCCGGTCGGGCCGACCGATGGGTGGGGCGTCAGCAGGCCGCGGCTCGTGCCAGATGGAGCGCCGGAAAGTGAACACGGCTCCAGCCTAGGGACCGGCGCGCCTCGGTGTACCCGCCGAAAGAACGAGAGACGGACCATTCCATCGGCCAGGCGAACCCCGGCCTCCGGGCCGAGGCGCCCGCCGGCGGGCTCAGCGATCGTGGACCTACCGATTCCCACCGCAACGGAGCCCATGATGAGAATGCGTCAACCCACCACCGCCACCCTGGAAGACCAGCGGATGCCGGTACGAGCCAAGCTCGCCGCAACATGGACGAGCTTCATGTTCCTGTACGCCTACGTGGACATTCTCAACTTCTTCACGCCCGGCGTCGTCGAAGACATCCTCAACGGCAAGGTCTTCAAGTTCGACCTCTCCCAGACCTTCTCGACCACGGCGCTGATACTCGTGGCCGTCCCGATCCTCATGGTCGTGCTGTCGATGACGCTGCCCGCCAGGGTGAACCGCATCGCGAACCTCATCGTGGCCTCGCTCTACGTCCCCGTCACGGCGTTCAACGTGGTGGGCGCGTCCTGGCTGTACTTCTACGGCCTCGGCGTCGTACTGGAGCTGCTCCTTCTCGCCCTCGTCATGCGGTTCGCGTGGACCTGGCCCCGCACCGCACCGTCGACGACCGTTCACGCCCGGCCACAAGCGTGAGCCCGACAACAGTCCCCGCCCTGCTCCGAGCCACCTGCCTCGGTACCGCGGTGCGGGCCTCCTGGAGGTGGGACACCAACCACCCGGTTCTTCGTCGGTCACGGCTTCGCCGTCGCCGAGGTCCTCTACCAGGGCAGCACGGGCCAGGGCCGGGCCGCTCGGAGCGGTCCGCGAAGCCAACCATCGGGTGTGTCAGAGCCGTCTCGTGGTGAACAGGGTGGTCCCGTACTCCGCGTCCACTTCCTTCCGCTCGGTCTCGGTGAACCCGACCTTGGCCAGCACACGGCGAGAAGCGGTGTTCCAGTCCCAGACCGTGGCCCACAGGCGTTCGTACCCCGCTGACCTCGCCCATTCCAGAACCGCCAACGATGCCTCGGTCGCGTACCCCTGACGCCAAGTTCGGCGTAGCAGCTCGAACGCCAGCTCCGGTTCCCCTGGCGCCGCTCGCCCGCTGTCGACCAACCCGCAGTAGCCGATGACGTCACGAGAGGCCTTCCGCTCGACCGCCAGCAACCCGCTCGACCAAAGCTGGTTGGTGCGGATCGAATCCTCGATCTCCGCGACCGTGGGGTGTCCGTCCGCGTCGATGCGGCGGTGCTTCGGCACTCGTGGATCACGTTCGGTCCACAGCTCACGCTGGACGACAGCCTCGGCTACCCGCCAAGGTCTGAGGAGCAGACGAGTCGTCTCGAGTACAACCTCGCTGCCCGGAGTCGCGCCACCTGTCATGACAGCAACCATCTCACGGGCGAACGCCCTGTCGTGGCACAGGGTGCGCGGCCCGGTCCTGCCGATCGTGGACGCTCCCGATCCACAACTCTTGGCACCTGCCGCACCAGGACATCGGCAGCCACCGGATGTTCGGCGAGGACGACCTCGCGCACGCCGGTGCGCCACCGATGGCCGTCGCCGTCAGGGCGACGGCCATCAGCCGGTACTCGCGTTCACATCCACAAGGCGGGCCCGTCAACCCTTGACCGCTCCTGACGTGAGTCCCTGCACGATGTACCGGCTCGCGAACGCGAACAGCACCATGGTCGGCGCGATCGTCAGCACGGCGGCGGCGGACATCGAACCCCAGTCGATGTTGAAGCTGGAGATGAAGTCGTTCAGCCCGGTGGGGACGGTCTTCCTGGCATCGCTGTTCATCAAGGTGACGGACAGGAACAGCTCGTTCCAGCAGTTCACGAAGTTGAAGATGAACGCGGCGATGATGCCTGGCCGCATCACCGGGAGCAGGACCCGGAACAGCGCCCCGAACCGCGAGCAGCCGTCGATCATGGCCGCCTCCTCCAGGGTGTCCGGGATGTTCTCGAAGAAGCCTCGGAGCATCACCGTGCAGAAGGGGATGCAGATCGCCGTGTAGACCAGGGTGAGCCCGAGACGGTTGTCGACCAGGCCGAGGTCGGTCATCAGCAGGTAGAGCGGGCCGAGCGCGATGAAGGACGGGATCATCTGCGTGACCAGGGCCGCCATGACCGTCGCCCCCTTGCCGCGGAACTCGAAGCGTGCCAGCACGTAGGCCGAGAGCATCGCGATGCCGGTAGCCGTCACACCGGCGGCGGCGGCGCAGATCAGGCTGTTGACCAGGTACGTGCCGAACCGGGCGTGGGAGAACAGGCCGGTGTAGTTCTCGAAGGAGATCTGGTCCGGCCAGTAGGAGATCGGGAAGCTGAAGATCGCCCCGGGGCTCTTCAGCGAGGTCACGATGATCCAGTAGAGCGGGAACAACGTGATCACCAGCCAGGTCCCCAGGAAGGCGACGCGGGCGGCGCGGCCGGCGGCGGAGGGCTTGTTGATCATGAGGTGGATCCTTTCCGCTCGCGCGTGGCCATGAGGTAGAAGAGCGAGAAGACGAACAGCGTCGCCATCACGATGAGGCCGAGCGCGGAGGCCTTGCCGTAGTTGCCCTGCTGGGCGATGGAGATCATCCACGTCGTGACGATGTGGGTCTGGTCCGCGGGCCCGCCGCCGGTCATGCCGAAGATCAGGTCCGGGAAGTTGAAGATCCAGATGACGCGGAGCAGCACGGTGAGGCTGAGCGTCCCGCGGATCGACGGGATGGTGACGCTGAACAGCGTGCGGACCCGGCCGGCCCCGTCGAGGGCCGCCGCCTCGTAGAGTTCGTCCGGGATGGACTGCAGGGCGGCCAGGATCATGATCGCGAAGAACGTGACGCCGTACCAGACGTTGGCGACGACCACGGCGGTCATCGCCGTCTCCGGGTCGGCCAACCACGGGATCGGCCGGCTGATCAGGCCCGCCTTCTGCAGCAGGTCGTTGACGACACCGAACTCGCCGTTGAACATCCAGCGGAACAGGACGCCGATCAGGAAGCCGGAGATCGCCCACGGGAAGAAGACCAGCGCCTGGTACAGCCCGCGCAGGCGGAACCGGCGCCTGAGCCACAGCGCGATCGCGAAGCCGATCAGGAACTGCGGCACGATCGAGGCGACGACCCAGAAGACCGTGTTGTTCAGTACGGTGCCCCAGGCCGGGTCGGCGAAGATGTCCCGGAAGTTGCCCAGGCCGATCCACGCGGTGTCGGTCAGGTCGTTGAGGTTCCAGTTCCGGAAGGCCATCTGGCTGCCGGTGATCATCGGGTAGTAGACGAAGACCGAGACGGCCAGTACGGCCGGCGCGAGGAAGCCTGCGATGGTGAGTCCACGGCGGACGTTGAACACCCGCTTGCGCGAGGTGGGGCCGCCGGGGGCGGTGCGTGTGGCGCGCGGAGCGCCCCCCGTCGTGGCGGGGCGCTCCGTCTGCTCGGGAGTTGACAGTGTCATTTCCCGCCTTCCTGATGTGATTCGGGCTGCTACTGGCTCGGCTGGTTCTTCCACTTCGCGGTCCAGTACGCGTCCCAGTCGGCGAGCAGGTCCTTGGTGCCGACCTTGCCGAGCAGCATCCGCTGGACGTCGGCGTCGGCCTTCTGGCTCCACTCCGACCACCAGGCCACCGAGCGCGGCTGGACGACGGTGAGGTACTTGTCCGGGCTCTGGTTCATCGCCAGGTAGCTCGCCCAGGGCCCGGTCTTGTAGAAGGGGTCGTCGGCGGCGCTCTTGACGACCGGCACCAGGCCGTTCTCCTTGGTGAACGTGGCGGACGCCTCGCCCTCGGCGAGGAACTTGACGAGCTTGGCGGTCTCGTCCTTGTGCTTGCTGCTCGCCGCCGTTCCCCAGCCCGCGCTCCCGACCGGCTGACAGGCCTTCCCGCCCGGGCCGGTCAGCAGGGGAGCCGTGTTCCACTGGCCCGTGTTGATCGCCTTCGACTGGGCCACGGTGGCGATCACCTCCGGGTCCTGGAGCAGGAAGGCGGTGGAGCCGTTGGAGAAGCCCTGCACCATTTCCGGGAAGCCCCAGGAGACCGAGGAAGGCGGCGCGGCCTGCTGGAACAGCTTGAGATAGGCGTTCAGGGCGTCCAGCGCCTCGGGCGCCGCGAAGATGGTGCGCCCGTCGGTCAGCTTGTAGGCGTCGCCCCGGTCGATCCTGTCGGCCACGTACGCCTCGATCTGCAGCACGGCGAGGTTGCTGCCGCCCTTGCCGCCCCGGAACGCGTAGCCGTACTGGTGCTGGTCGGGCTTCTGGACGGCCGTGGCCTGGGCGAGCAGGTCGTCCCAGCTCACGGGCGGCGTGCTGAAGCCGGCCTTGGCCGTCAGGTCGGTGCGGTAGTAGAGGGTCAGGCCGTAGAAGCCGTACGGGATGTAGAAGGTACGGCCCTTGGCGTCCTTGGAGTACCTCGTGGCGTTGTCCGTCAGGCCGGCCCAGCCGCTCCAGTCCTTGAGTGCCGGCCCCATGTCGTGCAGCCAGCCGTTGGTGGCGAACGCGCCGACGGTGGTGTCGCGGACTTCGAGGGCGTCGATGCCGGTGCCGGACTGCAGCATCTGCTGGATCTTCTGGTCCGCCTGATCGGTCGGCGGCGAGATCAGGTCGACCTTGATCGTCGGGTTCTGCGCCTCGAACTCGCCGATCAGCTTCTTGAGCACGGCGGTGCGGCTCGGGTTGGTCAGGCTCTCGACCATCGAGATGCGCACCTTGCCGTCCTTGCCGTCCTTGCCGCTCGTCGAGCCGCCGCTGACGCAGGCGCTCAGCGCCAGTGCCGAGGCGATGGCAAGGATGACTGCCTTCCTGGTTCTCATCGCTGTCCTCTTTCGTGGGGGTCGATGCGCCGGGCGCATCCGGGGGGACTTCCGGGAGGGACTCCCGTGGGGATTTCGTGGGGATTTCATCGGGACGCGCTAGCGTGCTGATCGGGCCTTGAGAGCCCAATCGCCGAGCACCGGGACGCAGCGCTCGGCGAAGTACTCGAAATCTGCGGGCGTGTTGTACACGTGGGTCGACAGGCGGAAGTAGCCGATGCCGTCGAAGCTGGTGAACGCCGCCTCGACGCCCAACTCGGCCGCGACCCTGTCGCGCAGGACGTCGGCATCCTCACGGGTGGCCGCCAGCCCGGCGGGGAGCCGCACCAGCCGCAGGGCGTTCACCGGCATCCCGACGTCGACGGCGGCGCGCTCGCCGGTGAGCTGCGCCATCGCCGCTCCGATGGTCTCCTCGGCGTAGTCGGCCAGCTCGCGCAGATAGCCGCGAGCGGCCTCCCAGCCCCAGGTCCGCCGGATGAAGTCCAGCGCGGTGGGCGCCGCCAGGTAGCCGGTGACGTCGACGGTGCCCTGGTTGTCGAAGCGCTGCGGGAACGGCTCCCGGGCGGCCCAGGAATCGATCAGCGGGTAGAGCTCGTCGCGCAGCCCGCTGCCGGCCACCAGCGCGGCGGCGCCTCGCGGGGCGCATCCGAACTTGTGCAGGTTTCCGATCCAGACGTCGAACTCCAGCCCGGCCAGGGGGTCTTCGGCGAGTCCGGGCACATGCGCCCCGTCGATCAGCAGCGGGATGCCGCGCTCCCTGGCGGCCGCGCCGATCTCCTTCACCGGCATCCAGCGCGCGGTGGAGGAGGTGATGTGGTCCAGGACTATCAGCCCGGTCCGATCGGTGAGTTCCGCGAGCACCGCCTCGGCGGCCTGCTCGGCGGTGGCGTCCAGCGGCACCCGGGCGGTGCGGACGCTGCCGCCCCAGCGGCGCGCCAGCCGTTCGGCGCCCATGGTCACCGCGCCGTAACCGTGGTCGGTCACCACGACTTCGCCGCCGCGCCGTGCCGGGAGGCTGCCGTAGACGACGCTGGCCCCGCCGCTGGCGTTGGGGACCAGCGCCAGGTTGCGCACGTCGACCCGGAGGAATTCGGCGATGGCCGCCCGCGCCCCGGCCACCCGGCCCGGCAGCGCCGGGAACCACACCACCGGCGCCCGGTCCATCTCGGCACGGAGCCGCTGCTGTTCCTGCTGAGCCGCCAGCGGGACGGCCCCGAAGGATCCGTGGTTGAGGTGCTTCATCGCCGGGTCCAGCGTCCATGCCTGCGCGGCGGGACGGCCGTCGGGGAGAAGCAGAGGGCGCGGCGCGCGGTTCACGAGGGTCTCCAGTTCGAAATCATCAATCATCGGAGGCCGGCCCACTTCGCGGGACCGATGGCACCGCGAGCCCCGAGCGGCCGGCCTCCCGGTTCGGTGCCGGACACATCACCGCGCCTGCGACCGACCCGGGCCGGCCGACCACTTCGGCTAGATAACGTTGTCGGCGTTGGGGGATTGAACTCACTCACGGAACCTCATGTCAAGGGGTGGCTAGTCATTCCCCCCGTGCAACGGCGCCATCCGACCGTGCCCCTCATGCCAGGGAATCCGCGTCCCGAAACGGCAAAGCAGCAGTTCATCGGGCACCTTGACGCCGGCGAAGGACTGGGAGTCATGCCGGAGCCGTGCCCGAGACCCCCGCTTGCCATGCCCCAGGATGATGCGGCACCGTTTTGACAACGTTATCTACATGTCAACGCAGTCCGTAGAATCACAGGACAGGCGAAGCGCCAGAAGGGGCGGTTGAAGTGATGCCGGACAACGCGGAGCAGCGAGGCCTCGAGGTCCCCGCACGGCCGACCATGAAGGACGTGGCCGCTGCCGCGGGTGTAGGACTCAAGACGGTGTCGCGCGTTGTCAACGGTGAGTCCGGCGTGAGCGAGGCCACCGCCGCCCGGGTTCGCGGCGCGATCGAGGAACTGGGCTTCCGCCGCAACGACGGTGCCCGACTGCTCCGCCAGGGCAGCCGCACCAGCAGCGTGGGGCTGATCCTGGAGGATCTCGCCGACCCGTTCTACTCGCAGCTCAGCCGGGCGGTCGAGGACGTGGCCCGCTCCCACGGGTCACTGCTGCTCACCGGCTCCTCCGCCGAGGACCCGGCCCGCGAACGGGAACTGGCCCTCGACTTCTGCGCCCGCCGGGTGGACGGCCTGATCGTGGTTCCGACCGCGCTCGACCACGGCTTCCTCGCCCCCGAACTGGCTGCGGGCACCGCCGTGGTCAGCGTCGACCGCCCGGTGACCGGCCTCACCGTGGACACCGTCCTGACCGCCAACCGCCGAGGTGTCGCGGAGGGGGTCGGCCACCTGATCCGGCAGGGCCACCAGCGAATCGGCTACCTCGGCGACAACCCCGCGATCTTCACCGCGGCCGAACGCCTCGCCGGCTACCGGCAGGCGATGGCACACGAAGGCTACGAGGTCGCCATGTCCTGGGTCGCCATGGGCAAGCCCGAGCCGGTGGGAATCCACCTCGCCCTTGACCGCATGCTGTCCGGACCGGATCCGGTGACCGCGCTGATGTGCGGCAACAACCGGACCACGGTCGCCGTGCTCCGCAATCTGGCCACTCGCCCAGAGAGGCCTGCCCTGGTCGGCTTCGACGACTTCGAACTCGCCGACATGCTGCCCGTGCCGGTCACCGTGGTCGCCCAGGACCCCGCACTGATGGGCCGGATGGCCGCCGAACTCCTCTTCCGGCGCCTGCGCGGCGAGCAGGCCCAGGTCCAGCGCCTGGAGATCCCCACCCGCTTGGTCCCGCGCGGCTCGGGCGAACTGCCACGTTGACCCCCGGGTCCCGGCCCGAGCCGCGTCCCGGCCTCTCGATGGCCGGCTCAAGCGGCCTCATCGCGTTGTTGACAGGTCGCGGAACGGCGGGTGATGCTACCCACGCAGCGTTCTGACAACGTTGTCTAAAGCAAGTCCCAGCCCACCGAGGAGAACGATGTCCCCCCAGGCCGAGAGCCTCCCCCAACCGGGCGACGAGGCATGGCTGGTGGCCGAGCAGGACCGGCTGCTGGGCTTCGCCCGCGGTGCCCGGCTGCCCGAAGGTGGCTTCGGGTGGCTCGACGAACACGGAGCCGTGCAGCAGGACGGAGCCGTCCACACCTGGATCACCTGCCGGATGACCCATGTCTTCGCCCTCGCGCACCTGCTCGGGGACCCGGACGCGGCGGCCCTCGTCGACCACGGCCTCGCCGCCCTGACCGGGCTGCTGCGCGACCGCGAGCACGGCGGCTGGTACACCGGCGTGGACCGCGACGGCACCCCGCTCACCGCCGAGAAGTCCGCCTACGCCCATGCCTTCGTGGTGCTGGCCGCCTCCGGCGCCACCGCCGCCGGACGCCCCGGCGCCCGCGAGTTGCTGACCGAGGCGCTCGACGTGATCGAACGCCGCTTCCTGGACGAGGAGCAGGGCCTGCTGGTCGAGTCCTGGGACCTGCCCTGGGAGGCCTGCGAGCCCTACCGCGGCGCCAACAGCAACATGCACGCCGTCGAGGCGTTCCTCGCGGCCGGCGACGTCACCGGCGACCCGATCTGGCACCGGCGGGCGCTGTGGATCGCCCGGCGCATCGTGCACGTCCACGCCCGCGCTGCCGACTGGCGCGTGATCGAGCACTTCGACACCGAGTGGACCCCGCAGTACGACTACAACCAGGAGCGGCCCGACGACCCGTTCCGCCCGTACGGCGCCACCGTCGGCCACTGGTTCGAGTGGGCGCGGCTGATGCTCGGGCTGCGCGCGAGCCTGCCCGACCCGCCCGGCTGGCTGCTCGACGACGCCGAGGCGCTGTTCGCCGCCGGCATCCGGGACGGCTGGCACGCGGACGGCTCGCCGGGCTTCGTCTACACGGTGGGCTGGGACGGCGCTCCGGCCGTCCGCGCCCGCATGCACTGGGTCGCCGCCGAGGCGATCGCCGCCGCCGCCGTCCTGCACCGGGTCACCGGCAAGGCCGCGTACGAACGCTGGTACCGCACCTGGTGGCAGTACACCGAGGAGGTGTTCCTCGACCGCGCCCGTGGCAGCTGGCACCACGAGCTGAACCCGCAGAACTCCCCCGCCGCGACCGTCTGGCCCGGCAAGCCGGACGCCTACCACGCCGTGCAGGCCACCCTGATCCCGCGGCTTCCCGCCGCACCCGCGCTGGCCGAGGCGCTGCGCCGCAAGCTCGCCTGAAGTCCCGTCAGACCCAGATTGCCCCGACCCGGGAAGGACCGAACGTGATCACAGTCGTCGGCGAAGCCGTCATGGACCTGGTGCGGTCCGACCAGGGCCGGACCACCGCGCACCCGGGCGGCAGCCCGGCCAACGTCGCGGTCGGCCTCGGCCGCCTGGGCAACGACGTCGCGCTGCTCACCCGTCTCGGTCCCGACGCCCACGGCACCCGACTCGCCCGCCACCTGGTCGGCAGCGGCGTCGCCCTCGCGGCGGGGGCCGTGGACGAGCACCCCACCAGCACCGCGATCGCCCGCACCGACGAGTCGGGCTCCGCGACCTACGAGTTCGCCATCACCTGGCAGCTCCCGGACCTGGAGCCGGACGAGCTGCTCGCGGGGAGCGCCTGCCTGCACACCGGTTCGATCGCGGCCACGCTGGAGCCCGGCGCGAGCACCGTCCGCCGCCTGGTCGAGCGGGCCCGCGGCCGCCGGACCGTCTCGTACGACCCCAACTGCCGCCCGTCGCTGATGGGCGACCCCGAGCAGGCGCGCGCCCGGATCGAGTCGCTGGTCGCCTCGGCCGACGTGGTCAAGGCCAGCGACGAGGACCTCGCGTGGCTACGGCCCGGGCAGGACGTCGTCGACGTCGCCCGGCAGTGGCTGGCGCTGGGCCCGTCGCTGGTCGTGGTCACCCGAGGTGCGGCCGGCGCCGTCGGGGTCTGCCGCGCGGGAACGGTGGAGCAGCGGGCCCGGAGGGTCACGGTCGCCGACACCGTGGGCGCGGGCGACGCGTTCATGGCCGGCCTGCTCGACGCGCTGCACCGCCATGACCTGCTCGGCCCGGACAACGCGGGCCGCCTGCACGGGATCGACACCGCCACCCTCGCCGAACTGCTGGACACGGCGTCCCTGGTATCCGCCTTCACCTGCACCCGGCCGGGCGCCAACCCGCCAACCGCCGAGGAACTGGCCGCCTACCGGGCGAGCGTCCGAAGCAGCACTTCCGGAGGAAGCCACTCCGGGATCTGACCACACCACCCCGAGTGACCCGCGGCCCTCCCTGCGCCGGAACTGCCGGACCTTCGGCGTTCCCGACCGCCCGACAGTTCGCCCGGTAGCGTCACCCGGAAACGACGGCGCCGGCGGTGTCGGCCACCATGACCGACACACCGCATCCCCGGGTCGACCGGACCGGGGAGTGGCCGCTCCCGCCGAGGCCCGCGAACACCCACCCCCCTCCGACGGCTTTGGCCGGGCAGGCCGCTTCGGCATCGTCCTCGCAGGTCAGCGCTGGCGCCCTCGCGCCTTGAGGGGGGTGTCGGGGAAGGTGGGGGCGTGGAGGCGGGGGCCGTCGTAGCCGTGGACCTGGCCGAAGCGGGTGCCGGTTTCCCAGTCGTTGCGGGCTGGAGGATCTCGTCGCCGGTGCGGGCGATGAGGTTCCACCCCCGACTTCATCACCGACCGATTCGAGCTGCTGTGCCTTCGGCTCGGCCTGCCACCCGTACGACTGCACGACCCTGCGGCACCTGACGGCCACCCTGCTGCTCGGCGCGGGCGCCGACTTCAAGGTCGTCCAGGAGGTCCTGGGCCACTCCACGATCGCCCTGACCGCCGACACCTACACCTCGGTGCTGCCGTCCCTCGACCGCGAGAACGCGGAGAAGGCCACAGCCCTGGTGCCGATCACGAACCGGCGTACCGCCACCGTGCACGCCTTCGTGCTGCACCTGGGCGGCTTGCCGGTCGCCACGGCCACGAGGGAGACGGCAGTCGCCCTCGTCGCGGAGTGGAAGACCGAGCTGCGGCACGACGTCCCAACCGCCGACCTACCGCCCGTGGAAGTGCCGGCCGAGCCAGTGCCGTGGAACGGTGAGGGACGGCTGTGGGAGCGCCTCCCCCGGCATCGGACCATTCACCTCCTCGTCGCCGCACTCCATCGACAGACCGGCGCCGTTCTGTACCAACTGCCGCTCACCACTTCCCAGGCCTGGGAGTTCGAACGGGATCTGTTCACCGACCAGGCAGCCGACCTGTCGGTGGAGCTGCGCCTCAGACTGCGAGGCCCCGTCGAGGTCATCGCCCGAGGCACGGATCTGGAGGCGGTGGACGGTGCCTTCACTCAAGGCCTTCAGCAAGCCCGGTAGCTGTGCGGCCCCTCTGCGCCCTCCGTTGAGCGGCCCGGAAACGTCCTGACCCCTCTCCGAGACCCTTCCCACCGCTCGAGCAGACGAGTGGCGGGAAGGCCCGAGAGATGGCCGCCAGGGGCCCGCTACGGCCTTCATCGATGGCTCAGCCACCACACCACGCCGCTGACGGCGGCCGCGCCCTCGATCGCGGCCGACAACCGCCCGCCCGCAACCTCGGCCGCCGCCTCCGCCGAGGCCAGCGCGGCGCGCAGCGTCTGCTCGACCTCGCGCTGCTGCGCCTCGCTGAGCCGAACCCCGGCCTCGGCCGCCGTGGCGCGGGCCCGGGCGGTGAGCGCGGCCACCAGCCGGTGCCATTGGGCGGGCAGCTCCCGGAGCTCCGCGCCAGCCAGTTGCTCCTGGGCCTGGCGCAGCGCTGGCCGAGGTCCAGCAGCGGCGCTACCTCGTCGGGGTGGGTGCGGGCGAGGCGGTTGACGGCGAAGCCGCCGCGGTAGGGCGGTGCAGGGCCTTGATGCGGGTGGTGCCCGCGCGGTCGCCGGCCGCGCGGGCGCGGGCCGAGCCCTCGTCCCTCGCCTTGGTGAACGCGTCGGGTGCCAGGACGAACAGCTCGTCGCCGGTCTCGTCGCTGCCCTGCGGCGCCGACTTCTCCGGCTTCGAGCGGTCGCGGGCCGCGCTCACGAGGCCCGCAGCGCGCGATCGCATTCCCGGCACCGGAAGTCGGCCAGCGCGGGCGGATACCACGGTTCGCCGTAGCCGCCCTGGTAGTGGGCGTTTTCCATGGCCGCGGTGTCGCGCCCACACAGGGTGCTCGCCTGCGGGTCCTCCGGCACGTCGGGGTCCGCCCCGGCGGCGTGCACGGCGATGACCGCGGGCTCGGCCCGGTCGGGGTCCAGCACCTGGCCGGGGTGCAGTTCGAAGAGGACGACGATCGAGGCCATGGTCCGAGGATCGGGCACCGGGGCGGTGGTGACACCCGGGGTCGGCCGGTCGGCCCACGTCGGCCGCCGGCACCGCCCCGGGGCTCGTCGGTGGCCGGTGAGCGCGTTCCCGCGCAGGGCGTGCGGCGTTCGGTGGGGGGTAGGGGCAGCCGCGCGCCGCGTCGTGCACCCGAGGTCCCGCCGCCCGCGTGAGGTGTGCGGGCGGGGTTGGGTGGGCCGCTCGGTGAGGTGAGCGTGGTGAACGGGCGCGCGGCCCGGGCCTGGACCGGCCGACCGCTCCCGGGGCGCCGACCAGTGTCCCGGTGGCCGTGCCGGTGAGGAGGCGGTGGACGTGCCTGTACACCAGCGGTATGCGGTGACCCTGCCCGGGCGTCCGGGCGCGCACGAGCGGCCGACGGTGCTCCCGGTGCACCTGAGTGACGGCATCGCGCCGGGTGGCGGACAGGCGGATGGCACCGGCCAGTGGCGGCTGCGGATCGAGGGCGAGGTGGCGACGGTGCTGTCCGCGCCTGCGGACTACGACGGCCGGCTCCCGTGCCTGGAGGCCGTGCCGATGCCCTGACCGCGCTCTGGCCGCCTGTGCCGTCAGCTGGTGCTCGCGAGGGCCGCGCGGACGCTGGGCCGAACCGTGAACACCTCATTGGTGCCGGTCGCATCCAGCAGCCGACGGGCCTGCGCCGGGACGGCGGCCAGGACCAGCCCGGTTCCGCCAGCCTGGGCCGCAAGGCGAAGGCGCAGCAGTTCGTTGAGGCAGGTGGAGTCGCAGAACAGCAGGTGGGACAGGTCGACGACCAGTAGGTGCGGCCGCCCGTCCAGGGCCCGGTCGAGGGCGTCGTGCAGGCGGGCGCGCTGGTCGTAGTCCACGGTGCCGTCCAGACGCACGACCTCGGCCCCATCAGGGAAGTGGGCGGTGGTGATCCGCAGCAGCGGGCCGGGCACGGCGGCGGCGGCGCGCAAGGGGTGCCGGGGGGACATGAGCGGGCCTCCTTCGGCGCGGGAAGCTGTCCGCTCTCGAGCCTGCCGCCGCGCGGCGTTCCCGCGCCAGCGGGTGCGGCGCCACCGGGACCGGCCGCTCAGCCCGGGCCCGACGACATCTTCGCGTCCGACCCGCCCGCGCGCCCCGCCGACCGGCACGCCGACGCCGGACGTCTTCGCGGCCGAGGCCAACACTCTCGCCGGATGGCAGCGCGTGCGCGGCCACACCGCGGGAGCGGGGCCGAGCGGTCGACAGCGCCCTCCGGGTCGCCGACCATGGCCGGTCGCTTCTCTGCACCGCCCTCGACCATGTCGGTCCCTTCGCCGCAGTGCGAAGGGCTTCACCGAAGGGCGACAAGGTGATGACTTTCTGCTACAGAATGGCCTGCTACGCCCATCAAATGCGACTGCGGACACTACCTGACCTCAAGTGATTCCCAGGCGTTGGCGGGACCGAACACAAAGTTCGTGACACTCCGTTGTTTGCCCAGGGTGGGCGAGGGTAGACAGCCGGGCCGTGGAGTGGCTTTCCCGAGTGGAGAGGCGGGGGCCGTCCAGGCACTCTTCCAGGGACATCGATCATGAACAATGCCAAGCTTGCCGTCGCTGTGGGTACGGGCTACCTCCTCGGGCGTATGCACAAGGCCCGTTGGGCGTTGGCTCTCGCAGGCATGGCGGCGGGCAAACGTCTGAGTGCCAACCCCGGGGTGCTCCTTGGGCAGGCGCTGGAATCATCGCCCCAGCTCCGCCAGCTGGCCGGGAACGTGCGCGGGGAACTCGCCAAGGCGGGGACGAAGGCGGCCACCGCGGCGGCGAGCAACCGGGTCAGCGCGCTGACCGACCAGCTGCAGCGGCGGGCCGAAGGCCTGCGCGCGGGAATCCCCCGTCGTGACGAGGACCCGGAGAAAGCGCAGGACACGGACGCCGTAGAGGAGACCGAGGAGGAAACGCCCGAGGAGGAGCACCCCGAAGAGGAGCGCCCCGAGGGACAGGACCAGGAACAGGAGGATGGCGGCGACGGTGACGGGAAGCGTCCGGCCCGCTCCCGGCAGAGCGGCTCCCGCTCGACGGCCTCCTCCGGGCGGTCGGCGGACAGGTCGGGTGGGTCGAAGGCCCCGGCGAAGAAGGCCTCCCCGAGTAGGACGGCATCCGCGAAGAAGACGGCTTCGACCGCGCCCCGCAAGGCCGCGGCATCCGCGGGCTCCGCTCGCAAGAGTGCCGCGACCTCGGCGAAGAACGCCGGTGCGGCGCGCAGGACCACGAGCACGCGTGCCTCGTCGGCGCGCAAGCAGGGGTGACGACAATGGCCGAGCAGACCAAGAAGGACCAGGGCCCGCTGGGGCTGGGTCAAGTGATGGAGGCCCTGCCGACCGACGCGTTGATGCAGCAGGCGCGCAATCTGGCAGCAGCTGCAGGGGAACGGGCCGTGGCGGCGGCGAGCGACAAGATCGCCGGCACCACCAGCCGGCTCGCCGACTACGCGGAACGCGGCGGCGGCCGATTGGGCGGCCACGGCGACGGAGAGGGCGGCGGGACGTCGTCGATGCGGTTGATGCTGGCGGCCGGTGCCGCCGGCGTGAAGCAGCTGGTCGGCAACAAACTCACCGGAGGCGGTGGCGGAGGAGGCGGCAAGGGCGGCAAGCTCAAGGTGACGAACATCGTCGAGGAGACCGAGGTCGGGGTCCCCGTGCGGGTGGCCTACAACCAGTGGACGCAGTTCCAGGACTTCCCCCGCTTCACCAAGCGGCTCGAGAGCGTGGAGCAGCAGTCCGACGAGAAGATCGCCTGGAAGGCCGGGATCTTCCTCTCCCACCGCAGTTGGGAGTCGTCGATCATCGAGCAGGTCCCGGACGAGTTGATCGTCTGGCGGTCCAAGGGGGACAAGGGCTATGTCGACGGCACGGTCACCTTCCATGAGCTGACACCGAATCTGACCAAGATCCTGCTGGTGCTGGAGTACCACCCGCAGGGCCTGGTCGAGCGTATGGGCAACCTGTGGCGGGCGCCGGGCCGGCGGACGCGTCTGGAGCTCAAGCACTTCCGCCGCCATGTGATGACCCGCACGATCCTCGACCCGGATTCGGTCGAGGGCTGGCGCGGTGAGATCCGCGACGGTGACGTCGTGCGTTCCCATGAGGACGCCATGGAGGAGGAAGGCGCCGAGGACGACTACGACGAGGGCGAGGGCGAGGGCGAGGACGCCGCGGGCGAGGACTGGGAGGACGAGTCTCCGGAGGCAGGGGACGACGAGGAGGAGCCCGAGGAAGGCTCGGAAGACGAGCCGGAGCACTACGACGACGAGGCGGAGCCCGAGGACTACGACGAGGAGGACGACTACGGAGACGACGAGAACGATGAGGGGGACGAGGAGGACGAGGAGTCGGACTCCGGCGGACGTGCCGCCTCACGATCCCGCAGGCGCGCGCCGGCGCGGGCGAGGTGAGCCGCCATGACCGTCGCCCAGCGCCCCAGTCACTACCTTGACCGGCCCTCCTCGAGCGGTCTGGTCGACGTCATCGACCTGATCCTCGACAAGGGTCTGGTCATCGACATCTACATCCGGGTCTCGCTGGTCGGTATCGAGCTGCTGACCGTCGACGCGCGGATCGTGGTCGCCAGTGTCGACACGTACCTGCGGTTCGCCGAGGCGGTGAACCGCCTGGACCTGCGGGAGGACAACACCAAGGGGCTGCCCGAACTGGTGGAGGACATGGGCCGGGGCGGAGCCCGGAGCAAGACCAGAGGGGCGCTCGAAGGCGTCAAGGAGTCGGTCGGCGAAGTGATCGACCGGGTCAAGGGCGACAAGGAGGAGGAGCCCGAGCGCCAGGAGCGGCCCCGGTCCCGCTCACGCACCCAGCACAAGGAGCGTGAGTCATGAACGGCCGTGGCACCCCGGCCGAGGAACGGGCCTGCTACGTGTACGGGATCGTACCGAAAGGTGTCGACTCCTCGGGGCTGGAAGGGATAGGCGACCCGCCCGCCCGGGTGGGGCTGGTGCCGCACCGGGGCCTCGCCGCACTGGTCAGCGCCGTGGTGGTCGACGGCCCGCTGGGCACCGCGGCCGACCTGAAGGCCCACGCCCGTGTCCTGGACACCCTGGCCGCCCACGGCCCGGTGCTGCCGATGCGGTTCGGCGGGGTGGTCCGCGACCTCGGAGCCGTGATCGACGAACTGCTCGCCCCCCACGAGGACGCGTTCCTGCGCGCGCTGGAAGACCTGCGCGGCACCGCGCAGTTCACGCTGCTGGGCACCTACCAGGAGGAACACGTCCTGCGGGAGGTGCTTGCCGACCGGGAGGACATCGCGCGGCTGCACATGGATGTCGCCGCCCTCCCGCAGGAGGCGACCTACTACGAGCGGGTGCGGCTCGGCGAGATGATCGCGCGAGAGATCGCCTCCCTCCGGGAGGCCGACACCCTGGAGACGCTGGAACGCCTGGCGCCGCTCGCGGTGGCCGTCAAGGCGTCTCCCAGCGCCGACGCACCGGGCGACCGGGCGGTGAGCGCGTCGTTCCTCGTCAGGAAGGACGACTGGGACGCGTTCGAGAAGGCGGCGGAAGGCCTCGCCCGCCAATGGTCCGGTCGCGTCGCACTGCGGCTGCTCGGCCCGATCGCCCCGTACGACTTCGCCGGGGACGCCGTGGAAGCCCGGCGCACCGACGAGGGGGCGGACCGGCCATGGGGCTGATCACCGGCCTGCTGACCCTTCCCCTGGCCCCCGCGCGCGGGGTCGTCTGGGTGGCCGAGCAGCTCTACGCGCAGGCCCGCCGGGAACTGACCGATGCCACGGCCATCCGCGCCCGGCTGGCGGAAGTGGAGGCGGCACGCGCGAGTGGCGCGATCAGCGAGGAGGAAGCCACCGCGCAGGAGGATGAACTCGTACGGCTCCTGTGGCGGACCGAGGACGCCGACGGCGGTCTGGAGGTGTAGATCCGTGCCCGAGAACGAGCCGCGCCCGCGCCGTGCCGCACCGGCCCGCCGTACGGAGGACCCCGAGCCGGCCCGGCGGCGTCCACGGACGCCGTCCGGTCCCGAGAGCAAGGCTCCGGCCGCACGGCGCCGATCGTCCGACCCGCAGTCGCACACCGCCGCCGACCGCCGGCCCTCCGCCACGCACCGTGCCGAGCCCGACCGGCCCGACGCGCAGACCGCCGCGGCGAAGGCGGCCGTCTGCGTCCAGGAGATGACAGGCCGCAGCGCGGAGGGGATCACCTCACTCACCCGCGAAGCGGACGGCTGGCGGGTGGGAGTGGAGGTGCTGGAGACCCGCCGGATCCCCGATTCGACCGACATCCTGGCCGTCTACCAGGTGGTGCTGGACCCGGAGGGCGAACTCGTCTCCTACCGCAGGGAGCGCCGCTACCACCGGGGGCGGGCGAACGAGGAGTTGTCATGAGGACTCGCCATGAGTGAGCTGAGCGGCTACGGCGGCTCCGGTCCTGTCTCGCACCTGCCGAGGACGTCCGCGGCGCCGCAGCCCGCCAATCTGGCCGACCTGCTCGAGCGCGTGCTCGACAAGGGGATCGTCATCGCCGGCGACATCCGGATCAACCTCCTGGACATCGAGCTGCTCACGATCAGGATCCGGTTGCTCATCGCCTCCGTCGACCGGGCTCGTGACATGGGCATCGACTGGTGGGAACACGACCCGAGCCTCTCCTCGGGCCGGCGCGACCTCGCCCTGGAGAACCGGCGTCTGCGGGAACGGATCGGCCGCCTCGAAGCCGCCCGCAGCGCGCCCGCCGCCCCGGAGGCGTCCGAGGGGTACGACGACCCGGCGGAGCCGCCGGACCACGACACCCCGCCCGCCCGCACGACGCCGCGCACCCGGCGTTCTCCCCGGACCGGTCTCCCATGAGCGCTCACCCGCCCACCAACACCTGGCTCTACGCGATCACCGGCGCCGGCCGTAGCGCACCGCCCGGTCTGACCGGTGTGGCCGGCGAGCCACTGCACGCCATCGCCGGACCGGGCCTGACCGCACTGGCGGGCGCGGTGCCCCGGTCGGACTTCGACGAGGAACCCGTCCGCGCACACCTGGAGGACGCCCTCTGGCTGGAGCACGCCGTACGCGCGCACCACCACGTGGTCTCCCACCTCGCCCGCACCGCCCCGGTGCTGCCCCTGCGGTTCGCCGTCCTCTACCGCGACGACCAACGGGCCGCCGCCATGCTCACGGAGCACCGCGACGAGCTGACCACCGCGCTGCGACGCATCGCCGGCCGCATCGAATGGGGCGTCAAGGTCTACCTCTCACCCACCGACCCGCCGCACGACGTCCAAGGCGGCGATCCGCGGCAGGATCCGTCCGCCCGTCCCGGCACGGCCTACCTCCTGCGCCGCCAAGCCCATCACCACCGGCAGGAACAGGCCCACCAGCAGGCCGCGGACGACGCCCTCAGGGTCCACACCGCGCTCGCCCGATCGGCCGCCTCGGCCGTGTGCCACCCCCTGCAGCAAGCCGGGGCGACGGGCCCCGCCGAGCCGATGCTCCTCAACGGCGCCTACCTCGTCGAACAGGCCCTCACCGCCGCGTTCCACGAGGCCGTCAGCGCGCTGGCCACCCGCTTCCCCGGCCTGCGTCTGGAAACGACCGGGCCCTGGCCGCCCTACTCCTTCACCGCGGTCTCCGACTTCGGGAGCGGCCCGCCATGACCACCGACCCCCCGCTCGTCCCAGCCGGCCCCGCACTCGCGCCCGCCGTGCCCGAGAGGCACGTGGCCCTGGTCGACCTGCTCGACCGCCTGCTGGCCGGCGGCGTCGTGATCGCCGGCGAGATCACCCTGTCCATCGCCGACGTCGACCTGGTCCGCATCAGCCTGCGCGCCATGATCGCCTCCGTGCGCGCCGCCCTCGACCCCGCCGTCAAGGATGCCCAGGAGAACGGGGGGCCGGGGTGAGCCGACGACCGAACACGTCACCCGCCGACCGCCCCCCTGCTCACACGCGGCGGCAGGCCGGCGCCCGCCGCGTGCCACTGGAGCCCGAAACCGTCGCCCGGGACCTCACCTGCCTGGTCCTGGCCCTGGTCGAACTCGTCCACCAGCTCATGGAACGCCAGGCCCTGCGCCGCATCGACCAGGGAGACCTCGACGATGAACGTATCGAATCGCTCGGCCTCACCCTGATGGCCCTGGAACAACGCATCGACGAGTTGCGCGAACACTTCGACCTCACCCCGGACGACCTCAACATCGACCTCGGCCCGCTCGGTCCCCTCCTGGCCCCTGACCAGCCCGCCGCCAACCCCGCAGGAACCACCCGCTACACGCGTGGACCCGCCGGCCCGGGGCACACGCCCCATTGAACCCCGCCTCCACGAAGGAGCGAAAACCCATGAGCGCAGGCAAGAAGGCCAAGCACACCGCAACCGCGGCGAAGGGCAAGATCAAGGAAGCCACCGGCAAGTCGGTCGGCAACGAGCGACTCATCGCCAAGGGCAAGGCAGAGCAGGTCAAGGGCGCCACCGCTCAGGCCGGCCGAAAGACCAAGGACGCGGTGAAGGACCTCACCGGCCACTGACAACCCACCCTTGAAGAGCCGTCCGCCCGTCGCTGATTCACACCGGCGGGCGGATGTCGTTGCGCCGGGGCGGACGGAGCATCGCAGGTGCTCGGGCCGGAGCCTGCTGCGGCGCCCTCGACGCCGAGCAGCTCGGCGCCACACGGCGGCGGCCTCGAGCCGGTCTGGCCGGCGCAGCAGAACGGCGGCCTCGGCCGAACAACCCGCCCTGGCCGGTCCGGTCCCCACAGCGAGGATCTGGGCCACGGACGCGCCGGCACAGCCGCCGACCACCCCGCCGAAGCGGCCGACTGCGGCACCGGTGACGGTGACTGGCCTGGAGGTGGCGATGCTGCGGAAGCCGACCCCCGTGCCGGGGCGCCCGGCGGAGGCACTGGCGCTGGAGTACGCGTCCAGCCGCCCGGGGCTTCGTCGTCTCGGGTGCGCGCCTCGGTGCCGTCACTGACCGGCTTCGCGACGGCGGCAGGGCGGCCGCTGGCGGACGCATGCCGCGGGCTCCGGCGGCGGAGCGTGGTCGGCAGGATCGTCGGCTGTGCTCGTCAGCCGGCGCGTACGGCCACGCCTCGCTGGGCTGGCATCGGGCGGGGCTCCACCGGGTGTCGGTGGAGCCCCGCGCTGGGCACGGCTACCAGCGGTACCAACGGCCACGGCTACCCGCTGAGCTCGTGCTCCGGGCAACGAAGCCGATCAGCCACACCACCAGCACGAAGATCGCCACCCACCAGAGGACCTTCACTGCGAAGCCCAGCCCGAAAAGCAGCAGGGCGAGCAGCAGGACCAGAAGAAGCGGTACCACGGTATGCCTCCTTGGAGTCGAGTTCACGGCTCGCCTGCCCGGTCCGGGCGTTCGTATGTCTGTTCACACGGGCTGCGGGCGGATCTCGCGCGGCACGCCCCCGCAGCGCGGTGGCCCGCGTGTGGCGGCCGGGGCGCCGGGTAGGCGCGGTTGCGGCCGTAATCCATCGAGGTGAGCATGGAGATCAGGAGCGACTGCACCGCGAACCCCTGGGGTGCCTGCACCCCAAACGGCAGGAGCGGTCCCTGGCCCGCCCAGGTCGGCTCTACCCCCGCGTCCGGCACGGCGCCGGACGCGGAGCGGTGAGGGCGAACCGCGTCCGTGTCTCGCTTCATCGGCGACGCGATGGACATCGCGGTCGCGGCCAGCCGGACCGGCGGCGTCCGCGGCTGTGCCGAGGACCGGGTGAACCGGGCCGGCCGGATCCGAAGGGCCTGTTCGCACGGCAGACCACCCACTCCGCGGACCGGCTCACCACCTCGCCGGCCCACCGCGACGGCCGGCTGGGGTGCGCAATGGAACGGGCCACCGCCGAAATCCGGCGCATACCGGAGGAGCGCGGCCTGGGCTGGCTCAACTTCTGCGGGTTCCTACCCTTTAGCGAACCTCCGACCTCAGGAACAGCTGATGACCACCACCGTGCCGTCCCGGATCGCGACCCGTCGGCGCTTCCTGGCCTGCCCGCCGACCTACTTCGCGGTCGAGTACGCGATCAACCCGTGGATGGACCCGAGCCGCCCGGTGGACACCGGAGCCGCGCTACGGCAGTGGCAGATGCTCCGCGACACCCTGCTCCGGCTCGGGCACGGGGTGGAGGAGCTTCCTCCCCGGCCGCGGCTGCCCGACATGGTGTTCGCGGCGAACGGGGCCTCGGTGGTGGACGGCCGGGTGCTGGTCGCCCGGTTCCGGCACCCTCAGCGGGCGCCGGAAGCAGCCGCCCACCAGGCCTGGTTCCGCCGGGCCGGATACCGGCCCACCATCGCCGAGCTGCCGAACGAAGGCCAAGGCGACTTCCTGCCCGTCGGTGACCTGGTCCTGGCCGGCTCGGGCCTGCGCACGAGCCCCGCCGCCCACCGCGAGGCCGAGCTGGCGCTTGGCCGACGCATCGTCAGCCTGCAGCTCGTCGATCCGCGCTTCTACCACCTGGACACCGCGCTGGCGGTCCTGAGCGAGGACCAGATCATGTACTACCCGCAGGCCTTCACCCCCAAGAGCAACCGCACCCTGCGCACGCTCTTCCCCCGCGCGGTCCTTGCCACCGACCAGGACGCCGCCGTGCTCGGCCTCAACGCGATCAGCGACGGCCGCCACGTCCTGCTCACCGAGGCCGCCCACGGCCTCGCCGCCCAACTGCACGCCGATGGCTTCGTCCCCGTCCCCGTGCACCTGCCCGAACTGCTCAAGGGCGGAGGAGGGCCGAAATGCTGCGTCCTGGAACTGCACCCGGCACCGAAGGAGGGAGCGTGACCCCCACCCCCGCGATCGGTCTCGCCCGGCACTCCGCCGCCGGCGCGCCGCCCGCGTTGCCGAGCCCGCGCGGACCGGTCAGCGCCGCACTCATCACCGCTCTTCGCACCGCCCCCGACCCCACCACCGCGATCACCCACGGGCCGGTCCACGATGCCTGGGGCGATGACGCGCAACTCGCCCTCTACGCCTGCAACCGCGCGGCTTCGCTCCTCGCGGGCCGACGGTCACCGGGCCGCCGTCGCGGCCGGGCGGCTTCGACGGCAGCGCGACGGTGTTCGGCTACTGGGCGGGGGCGGGCCAGGAAGGGCCGGCCAGCGCGGTGGCGACGTGGTGCAGGTTGGCTGCCATCGTGCGGCCGGTGGTGTGGGGGCCCACTCGTGGCCCTTCTCCTCGTCCAGGTAGTCCGGCCCGGGGCCGGGGCCCAGGTGCCAGTACGTCCACGCCTGGGCGGGGATGGTGTAGCCGATGTCGACCAAGGCGCCGCTGATCTCACTGATCACGTGGTGGGCGCCGTCCTCGTTGCCGGTCACCACGACGCCGGCAACCTTCCCGTAGCCGACCGGCCGGCCTTCCTCGTTCGTCTCGGGAGATCATGGCATCCATCCGCTCCAGCACCCGCTGCGCGACGGAGGAAGGACGGCCGACCCAGGTCGGCGACGCGACGACGAGGATGTCGGCGGCAACGGCCTTGCGGTGCACATCGGGCCACTGGTCGCCTGCGCCCATGTCGGTTTTCACCCCGGGAAACAGATCCAGGTCGACCGCCCGCCCCCCATCGACTTCCACCCCGTGGGCGTACTCACCCTCTCGCCGCGTCGCCGGCCCGGACGCGCACACCACGGCAGCGCCGGGCGCGCCCGGGCCCCTGCCGCCAGCACGACCCCGCGCTCTGGGACGACCCGTACAGCTTCCGCCCCCAGCGCTTCCTCCACACAGCTGCCGACCCGCAGAAACTGATCCCCCAGGGTGGCGGCGACGCCGCCACCGGCCACCGCTGCCCGGGCGAAGGCGTCGTAATCGCCCTGCTGGAATCCCTGGCGCCTGAGCTGGCCCGCCTCGACTACGCGGTCCCCGATCAGGACCTCACCATCCCACTCGGCCGGGTGATCGCCCGCCCGCGTAGCGGCTTCGCCATCGAACCAGTCTGAGAGGCCCTTCCAGAGCGGGCCCGATCGCCGCACGACAAGGCGGGGGACCGACTCAGAATCCGCAGGCCCCGATTTCGAAGCTGTGTCAGGGATGCGGGCGATTGGCCGAGGGCTCCGTGCCCGCGTCCGAAAGCCGTGGTGCGGTCCGATGGTCAGCCTTCGACGCCGGTCGAGGAGTGGGCGGCGCCGACCGGCTTGGACTCCGGAGATCCCCGCTGGCGCAGGTAGACCGAGAGGATCGCCATCGACGCGACGGCCAGGAGTTCGGACTGCCAGTTCTGAAGGGTTCGGTTCCAGAAGTCCGCGGACAGAACATAGTCGGACCAGGTGAACGGCGCCTGCCGGTCGCGCAGCCGCTCCGCGTTGAACGCGGAGACACCACTGATCGACTGGGCGAGCCACGAGCCGATGAAGAACAGTGCCATCACGATGCCGAGCGACCGCGAATACAGTATGGTGCGCATCCCGCTCGCGCGGGCCCAGGCAGGAGAGTCGGGGTTGGCGTGCACGCCGATTTTCTGTTCGCGGTCGGACTCGGTGCCGGCGCGGTCCAGGCTCTTGGATTCCGGGGATCCGCGCTGCAGCAGCCACACGGTGCCGAAGATGTACAGGAAGAACTGCAGGTACTCGGATTGCCAGTTCTCGGTGACGTCGACGGCGAAGTCGGAGCCGGTCAGGTAGTCGGCGACACTGACGGGCTGGAGGTCGGCGGCGACCAGCTGGTTGTTGACCTCGGCGATCCCGGAGGCGGCCTGCCCGACGAGGGTCAGCAGGAACGCGGCGCCGAAGGCCAGGGTCAGACTGTTGTCCCGCAGGAACCGGGCCGCCCGGCTCACCGGTGCAACGCCCCGATCGCGGTGAAGTAGACGAGCCCTCCGACGACGCCGGTGACGAGGAGCGTGAAGAGAGTACGCACGTCAGCTTCCCTTGAGTTCGCAGCGGTAGGGCTTGCGCGGCTCGGGCCGGCAGCCCGCAGCGGTGATCTTCCACCCGTCGGGGAACGCCGACAGGAAGAGAGTGTCCTGATCGAACACCACGCGGGCCTGCTGTCCGTAGACATCGACGCGGGAGACGCCCGAGGCCCGGGGCAGGTCGCTGTCGGAAATCGCCTGTTCGCATCCGCTCTTGGCGCTCTCCTCCAGGTCCTGGCGGGTGCCCGGGGCGAGGGCTTGGCACAGGGCGCCGCTGTCCTGCTGCTGGACGGCGCTCTCGAACTGCTGCGCGGCGGCTGCCGCCGCATCCTGACGACCGGTCAGTGACGAGCAACCGGTCACCAGGGTGACGGCCGCCGCCGCGCCGGCCGCCCAGTGCAGGACTCTTCGGCCCTCGGACTTCATCAGACCAGCCCACCACGCCGCCCGTGTGTGACCAAGGAGGCATGGCGGTAGGGCCGCCGAATGAGGACGTCACCCGGCGTGGCCGCGTGACGCCACACCAGGGTTCGGTCGGGAGCCGAACCGGTAGGCAGCCGCTCTCAAACCCGCACGGGTAGTCCGTCCAAGGGGCGTGCGACAAGTCTTCGGTGGATGCGGTGAGCAGAGGAGCCCAGCGGCGGCGCTGTGCTCCGGCGATCGGGGCGGCGTGGCGTCGTTCCGCGCCCGGCCCGGTCTTCCACTCGTTTGCGCGGCGATTCGTTTGCCCGCAACAACCCCGGGTTACCCGATAGGGGTTGCAGGAGCCCCAAGGAGGACGTCGTGGCAGAGCCGGGACCGGTGAAGAAGATCGTGGACAAGGTGGTGGAGGCCGCGGCAGGGATCGCTCCCGGGCAGCGGCCGGAGGTTCCCGGCGCGCCCGGCAGCGAACCGCCGCAGGTGGCGGAACCCACCGAACCGAGGGCGCCGTTGCCCCCGAAGCCGGACCAGCAGGCACCCGTCCCGCTGTCGCCGACCGGACGGGACGCCGGGGCGCCTGCGGACGCCGCGGCGCAGAACGGCGGCTATCTGACGACCGCGCAGGGCACCCGGCTGCCGGACTCGGACCACTCACTGAAGGTCGGGCCGCGCGGTCCGGTGCTGCTGCAGGACCACCACCTGCGCGAGAAGATCATGCACTTCGACCACGAGCGGATCCCCGAGCGGGTGGTGCACGCCCGCGGCGCGGCCGCCCACGGCGTCTTCCGCGGGTATGGCACGGCGGTCGGTGTCAGCAAAGCGGCGTTCCTGGCCGAGGGAGTCGAGACGCCGGTGTTCGTGCGGTTCTCCACGGTACTCGGCTCGCGCGGGTCCGCCGACACGGTGCGTGACACCCGAGGTTTCGCGACGAAGTTCTACACCAGCGACGGCGTGTTCGACCTGGTCGGCAACAACATCCCGGTGTTCTTCATCCAGGACGCCATCAAGTTCCCCGACGTCGTGCACGCCGCGAAGCCGCACCCGGACCGGGAGATCCCGCAGGCGCAGTCCGCGCACGACACCTTCTGGGACTTCGTCTCGCTGCACACCGAGGCCACCCACCACACGCTGTGGAACATGTCCGACCGGGGCATCCCCCGCTCCTACCGGATGATGGAGGGCTTCGGCGTCCACACCTTCCGCCTGGTCGACGCCGAGGGCGCGAGCACGCTGGTGAAGTGGCACTGGAAGCCGAAGGCCGGTGTGCACTCCCTCGTGTGGGAGGAAGCCCAGCTACTGGGTGGCACGGATCCGGACTTCCACCGTCGCGACCTCGCGGACGCGATCGAGGCGGGGAACTTCCCCGAGTGGGAACTCGGTATCCAGACCTTCCCCGACACGCCGGAGCAGACGTTCGCGGGCATCGACCTGCTCGACCCGACAAAGATCGTTCCGGAGGAGCTCGCGCCGGTGCAGCCGGTCGGGCTACTCACCCTGAACGCCAATCCGACGAACTTCTTCGCCGAGACCGAGCAGGTCGCCTTCCACCCCGGGCACCTGGTGCCGGGCATCGACGTCACCGACGACGCGCTCCTCGCGGGCCGGTTGTTTTCCTACCTGGACACCCAGATCACCCGGCTCGGCGGCCCGAACTTCGCGCAGATCCCGGTCAACCGCCCGCATGCGCCGATCAACGACATGCTCCGCGACGGGTTCCACCAGGACGCCGTACACAGCGGCGTCGCCCCCTACAAGCCGAACTCGCTGGACGGCGGCTGCCCGTTCTTCGCCGGCTCAGGGGAACACGCCTACATCGAACACCCCGTCCCGATTGCCGCCGCGGCCAAGGTCCGCGAAGCTCCCGCGTCCTTCGCCGACCACTTCAGCCAGCCGCGCCAGTTCTGGCTGAGCCTCAGCCCGGTCGAGCGCGAGCACGTGATCTCCGCGTACACCTTCGAGCTGTCGAAGGTGTACGAGCAGGCGATCAAGGAGCGGGTGCTGACGGTCCTGGCGCGGATCGACGAGGTACTGTGCCGCGAGGTCGCCCACGGGCTCGGCCTGCCCACTCCCGAAGCGGCCGCCGGCGGCCTGGTCGAGGTGGCGCCGAGCCCGGCCCTGTCCCAGGTCGGGCAGCGGTGGCCAGCCACCGGCCGGGTGCTCGGCATCATCACCGCCGCCACCGGCGACGCCGACGTGGTGCGGCAGCTGAGGGAAACCGCGCTCGACGCCGGGCTGCTGCCGTTGCTCATCGCGCCGACTGGGGGCCCGCTGGCGGACGGCCTCGCGGTGCAGCGGACCTACGCCGCGGCGCGGTCCGTCGAATTCGACGCCCTCCTGGTGGCCGACGCGCCCGCGCGCGGCACCGACGACCACGGTTCCCGGGATGCCAAGTCCGGCGCCGTCGCCGGCGGCCAGCCCGCCCTCGACTCCCGCGCTGTCCTCCTCGTCAACGAGGCCTACCGGCACGCCAAGCCTCTCGCCGGCCTCGCGGACGCGCGCGGCCTGTGGGCGGCGGCGGGAGTCGACCCGCAGGCCCCCGGCGTGTTCACCGCCACCGACCCTGCGCAGGCCGTCTTCGCTTTGGTGGAGCAGCTCGGCACGCACCGGGTCTGGGAACGCTTCCCGACAACGGCGAACTGAACCTCCCGCCCTCCTGGCCCCGCAGGTCAGGGCTGGCTGCTGGACCGAAGCGGTGGCTCCGGTCCAGCAGCCAGCCCGCGGTGGACAGACGCAGGAAGGCGAGTGTTGGTACGGCCCCGTAAGGAGTGACGATGAAGGCCTCGACCTGGCACGGCCGGCGGGATGTCCGCCGTACGGGCGTACCCCTCCCGCGGCCGGTCCGTTTCCAGCTTCCGGCAGCTTGCGGATGTCCTCCAGCGGACGTGCTCCAACCGGGCGCCCTGGTTCGGGAGCGCCAGGCTCGGTCGGGCCCGTCGGCGTGTCGCCGGTGCCCGGTCCTGCGCCGGCGCGGCGCTTGCGGATCGGTGCCTGGCCTTCGCTCCCTGATACCCCTCCCACCGGGCTCGACATGGACGGCAGGCATCATCGGGACCCTGGCGGTCCAGCGAGGCATCGGAAGTCTTGGGCAGACGGAGCACGCGCCGGAAGACACCCGACAAAGCCTCCAATCGTAGACCGGTGCCAGCCGCAGCCCGGGTGGTCCGCCCTGGGCGTCGGTGTGCGGGTTGCGGACGGCCGCCACCATGCGGGCAGTCATGAGTTCGGGGTCAGAGCGGAGCTTGGAGTGGACCGAGGCGACGACGAGGTCGAGACGTCGGAGGAGCTCGTTCTCCTGGTCCAGGCAGCAGTCCTCCAAAATGTCGCACTCGATGCCGGTCAGCAGGCGAAAATCGGCGGTACGGGCGTTCAGGGCGGCCATCTCGTCCAGTTGGTGGTCCAGCCGGTCGGGGGTGAGGCCGTGGGCGATGGTGAGCCGCGGCGAGTGGTCGGTCAGAACGGCCCAGCGGTGCCCCACGGAGTGGGCCGCTGCGGCCATCTCCTCGATCGGGTGGCCGCCGTCCGACCAGTCGGAGTGCAGATGGCAGTCCCCCTCGCTCGCTCGCGCCAGGGCCCAGCCGGTACGCGCCACTTCACCGGTCTCCGCCTCCAGGGTGGCGAGGTAGGCCGGAGGGCGGCCTTGCGAGGCCTGCGCGATCACCTCAGCGGTGACGGGCCCCACCCCGTGCAGGCGGCGGGCCTGGTCCGCCCGCACAGGGCCCGGTGGCAGGTCGTGGGCGGCGTCGGCCGGCGGTGTGGAAGGCCCGCACGCGGTAGGGGGACGCGCCGCGCCACTCGAGCAGGAAGGCGATCCGCCGGAGTGCGTCCGTGGGGCCCGAGCACTCGGAGGGCCCGGGGTCGGCCGCCCACCTGCGCTGCCTCGGCTCCCCGGCCCGGGTCGCTCGCGGCACCGGTGGCGCGTCGTCGCGGGGCATCGCGACGGCCTCAGGCAGAAACGCCACGGGCCGGGGCCCGGCAACGCCGGGCCGGGGTACCGTACTCGCGCCTCCGACGACTCGCTGCTCACCGCGCCTGTTCCGCTCGGGGGGATTCGGGTAGCCGCAGGTACGGGTGGGGTCGAGTGAAGGAGAGCTTGGGCGGCCACGCCGCCGGCGAGGGCGACGGGGTGGTGCTTGGCCTTGAGCAGCGAACCGATCCGCTTGGCCGCCTCCAGGATCGCCTGTGTGCGGTCGAGCGGCAGCTCCGCGGCCGGACCGAGCGGCCAGTCCTCGGCCATGGTCCGGGCCTGCGGGGATGGTCGGCGCGACGGTCCGTCGCGGTCTCCTGGCCCATGGTGCCCTCCTCGGGCCGGCCGGGTGCGGTCGGTGCGGTCATCGGCGGTGGACGCCCCGGCGGCTACCAGTCCGGGCGGAGTTCACTCGGGACGACCTGCCGGGTCCTGTGTCGCGACCCGGTCGAGGTCCCGCTCAGGCCATCGGCCCGCTGCTCGGGGAGCGTCGTACCGGCGTGTGGCCCGGCTCCTCCGGAGACCCCTCGACGGACGTCTCGACGTCCGCCCTCTCCCCCTCCGCCCCCTGCTGCACGGGACTGTCGCGTGCCGGTCGCCCTTCCCGGCGATTGTCGGGAGTTCGGCTTTCGCCTGTGGGTTGGCTGGGAGGGCGCGGGTGCGTTTCCGGGGTTGTGGGGACGGGTTCCGGTGCGTCACGACTGCGCCCCCTGCCCCGGGCGCTGTTCACCCGGCGATGTGCGGGGCGCAGATGTCGTCCCGGCGCTCCTGCCGCCTCACGAGCGCCCGCACGAGCCCGTCCACGCACCGAGGGTCCCCCATGCCGGAATCCCGGCCCGGCGCTTCGTCCTCCGCCTGTCGTCCCCAACGATGACGCCGGAGCCCGCCGCCTCTCAGGACCGGTCCGTCGGCCCCTCCCGATCACCCGAACCAGCGTCGTCCGTCGGCGGCGGCCCGTCGGCGCGGGCGGTTTCGGCGGTGGCGTCGTAGCGTTCGCGCACCGCCGGCTCCTGCTCCGCCGCGGGATCGGGACGTTCCCCCTCTGCTCCGCTCCGGGCGGCGCGGTCCCCGTAGGACCGGTCCCCTGCGGCAGCGTCCTGGCCGGCATGGGACTTCGCCGACGTGTCCGGCGCCTGGCGGCGCGCACTCTTTCGTCCGGAGACCATTTGTTTCCTCCTGCGGCGCTGGCGCCCGCAGCGCGAACTCTGGCGGCACACGCCGCGTCGGCGTGGTGGCGCACGTTTTCGATCGGCTTCTCGACGCTTGCAGTCGAGCAGGGCACGGCGGAGCCGGCGGGTGCCGTGGACCGGACATCAGTCGGGGGGCGTGCGACCGCCGTGCCCGTCGGTACCCCGACGGCCCGTGGCGCGCTCCTCGGGGCTGCTGTGCGAGCCGGAACGCGGAGCGCGGGCGCCCCCGGGACGGTAGGCAGGCCTCCGGGTGCGGGCCTGGCAGCGGCTGCCCCAGATGAACGCCCCGATGAGGAGGGCCACGACCAGCACGGCCGGAATCACGAGGGCGGCGCCGACAGGGACGCTGCGATTCGGACCTCCGGGTCAGTCATGCGCACTTTCCTTCCGATCGACAACGGACCAGGCGGGAGGGGAACGACACCGCCGATCCCGGGTCCCGGAGCCTGGCGGGAGAACGGGAACCACCGAGCAGGCCCTACCGCGCTCCCGACACGCGGCTGTCCGCTCCGGCCGGACTCAACCGTCCCGAGGTTCACGTCCGCCCCGCGGCCCCGTCAGGGCGTCGGGCACCACCGTCTCCTGAGCCCGGACGTCGGGCTCCTCCTGGGCGAGGCGCTCGTCCAGCGTCTCGCCCGCCCGCTGCTCGGCCGCCGTCACCCCGACCTTGCCCGATGCCCAACGGCCGCTCCGGCGGCGAGTAGCCCTCGTCGAGGCACGTCGTTGTCATCGCGCTCGTCGGCAGCGTCCGCCACGTCCAGCGGCGCGGCATCCGTCTACTCCTCGATGTCCCCGGTCGGCTGGTAGACGTCGTCACCCATGCCTTCGTCACGCATGTCCCCACACCCTCCGTTGTCTCCGCGCCGCCGCGTGCGCGGCGGCTGCCCTCAGCTGCCGGCCGGCTGCTCGCCGCTCTCCTCCGTGGTCTCGTCCGGGTCGAGATGCCGACTCCTGCCCGGCTCTGCCGTGGTGGCATCGCCCTCCTCACCGGTGTCCGGTTCACCGTCACCCCCGGGCGGGCGGACGGGTTGCTTCTGGTCGCTGTCGTCGAGCGGAACACCACCCGCTCCGCCCTGCGGAACGTCCTCCACGATTCCTCCTCCAGCGTTCGCGCGGTCCGGCGGCCCCCGGACCGCGTGCCCGGCGCATACCCGCGCAGCCACGGCGAAACCGTCCTGACCGCCCCGCCTCCGACGGCCTGCGGTTCCAGTAATTGCAGTGAGTGACCACGCAGCCACGATTTCGTAGACCAGGTGGGGAAGGTGAGTTGTGACGCACGGACCCTCCTGCGCAGCACGCATCAGAGCTCGGGCCGAGGCATGTACATGGACAATCGAGGCCACGGTGGCGGAGTTCATGTCCTGCTGTGGCGTGAGCCGGCTCCGAGCACATCGTCTCGGCCGGGGGTGGACGCTGCGCCGGGCGGTGACCGAGTTGGTTCAGCAGTGTGACCACCTGCATCTGGCGAGACCGGCCGTGAACGAGGACCAATTGGGGACTTGGGAGAAGGGCAGGACGCCGAGAGCCGGAACGATCGACCTGCTGTGCCGCTTGTACAAGACGGACGCGCAGGGCCTCGGGTGGGCCGGCGACTATCGGCCGGAGGCCCGTACAGCGGTCTCGATGCCGCAGTCGCCGCCCCTGGCGCCGGAGGGTTTGCCTGCGCCGCCGACGGCTTCGGCGGCGGCACACAGCGCGGTCAGACGGCGCATGGTGCGGACGGCCGGGTAGGCGCCCCAGGTTCTGCATCGGAGTAGCCGACTGCCGTGGGATCTCCGGCGCGGTTCCCGTCCGCCGACCAGCAGGCGGGCCTCGAGGCACCGCTCGAGGTGTGGTGGAGCCGGAGCGCCTACCGCCGGAGCGGGCCGTCAGGGTGGGCGCAGTTGCGGCCGTGGCCTCACCGGCGCACGTGGCAGGAGGCGCGTCGACCGGCGTCCCGCAGGTCGCCGTCCGGGCTGGCGCGGGTCGCCCCGCCCAGGTTCAGGGCCGACGCGCACCGTCGGCAGCATCGCCGGGTTCGCCTCTCCCGCCGTGGCCGTGGGCGCGCGAACTCCCGTCCGTCGGACTGACGTTCCCGCGCATGCGCGGTGACTCGACGGACCCGGCGCGGGAGGAGGCACCCGGACACCGGGCGGTGCGTTGAGTGTGATCTGCTGCGCGTCGCCGCTCCGATTCCCGAACTGCTCGGCGAGGGCGTCGAGCAGCCGGGTGTCGCTGGTCTCCGAAGGCATCATGCTCCCGTCCCGAAGAGGAGCCCGCGGGCTCGCGGGCGTGAACGTGAGCACTTCGGACCACCCGGTGGTGCGGATTGCCCGCCGAGCCGCCACGGCCTCCGACGCACCATCTCTGAGGAGCCGGCCAGCAGTGCAATGGTTAAACCAATGAGGTGACGATGCGTCAGGAAAGTCAGCAATTGGTCAGCATTGATCCGACCAAACGCTGTTACAGGCGCTCACACCAGAGAATTCAGAGTCCTCCGTCCGAGGCGCCGAGACCCACACTCCACGCCACTCGACCACTGACGCAGGGCATCCGTCGGCAAGTCGTCGCAGCACCGGAGACGACCAGCCTCCCGCAGGCCCGAGCGGATACATATCCGCAGGTCAACGCACTCGGCCTCGGGCCTTGAGGGGGATGTCGGGGAGGGTGGGGGCGTGGAGGCGGGGGCCGTCGTAGCCGTGGACTTCGCCGAAGCGGGTGCCGGTTTCCCAGTCGTTGCGGGCCTGGAGGATCTCGTCGCCGGTGCGGGCGATGAAGTTCCACCACATGACGAGTTTCTCGG